>PXSC01000185.1 GCA_003023535.1 Halobacteriales archaeon QS_9_70_65
GGCGCTGTCGACGGCCTACAGCGTCGACGAGACGCCCGACGACCTGCTGTTATGGATCGAGGACAAGGTCCCGAAGGTGTACGAGGGCGCCGAGCTGGCCGACGCCTACGAACACCTGGCGGACGCCGACACCTGGCTGGGCCGGGTCCGGGCGACCCAGAACTACACCTACTGGCGGTACGCGACCGACAACGTCGCCGCGGGCGTGGCCTCGGCCCGCCGCTCCGAGCGCGGGGGCTGGACCCGCTACGGCGGCGCCCCCTACCGCTCCTCGCGGGACGGCACCCGCGACCACGTCGCAGAGCAGATCGCCCGAAAGGCTGGCGTCTCGACGGCCACCGCCCGCCGGGAGATCATCCCCTACCTCGCGGCGATGACCCACCACTGCAAGAACCGCGAGCTGACGGTGCAGATGGCCGCCCGCTACGAGATGGACGAAGAGCACGTCGCCTTCGTCACCGGGTCCGGTAAAACGACCAACAAAGTCGGAAACATCGTCGAGGAGGCCGAGACGCGGCGGGAGGAGGTCGCGGTCGAACACTCCGGCGGGGCGTTCGCGGCCGTCGAGGAGGGTGCCGGCGGCGACGGGCCGGGTGGCGACGGCGAAACGGACGACGATGCCGACGCCGATGCCGCCGGCGACGATGAGGGGGCCGACGACGGGCAAGCCGGCCTCTCCGAGTTCATGTGAGCTACAGCAGTCGCGAGAGGAACCGCTCGCCGCGGTCGGTCGTGGGGCTCTCGAAGAACGCTTCAGCGGGGTTGTCCTCGACGATTCTGCCGTCAGACATCAGCACGATCCGGTCGCCGACCTCCCGGGCGAACCCCATTTCGTGGGTGACGACGAGCATCGTCATCCCCTCCTCGGCGAGGCCGCGCATCACGTCCAGCACCTCGCCGACCAGCTCGGGGTCCAGCGCCGACGTCACCTCGTCGAACAGCATCACCCGCGGCTCCATCGCCAGCGCCCGCGCGATGGCGACCCGCTGCTGCTGGCCGCCGGAGAGCTCGTTGGGGTACGACGCCGCCTGCTCCCGAATGCCGACGTCTTCCAACAGGTAAGCGGCCTTCTCCAGCGCTTCGCGTTCGGAGAATCCACGGATCTTTTTCGGACCGAGCATTACGTTTTCGAGGGCGGTGATGTGCGGGAAAAGGTTGAACGACTGGAACACCATTCCGATCTCCTGGCGGAGCCGGTCAACGTCGGCGTCGGGCGCGGAGATGGCCTCGCCGGCGAGCCGTATTTCGCCGTTCTGAATCTCCTCGAGACGGTTGACGCACCGTAGCAGCGTCGACTTGCCTGACCCGGAGGGCCCGATGACGACGACGACCTCCCGTTCGTCGACGCTCAGCGAGATCTCCTTGAGGACGTGAGTCTGGCCGAAGTACTTGTCAACGTCGTCGAACTCGACGAGGCCGCGGGTCCTTGCTCGCTGTTCACCGCCGCTCATCGCCGGACCCCCCTGTTGTCGAGCATGCCGAGAGCGTCGCTGATCCGGGAGTCGGACTCGTCGGACCAGTCCGCCCGAGACTCGAGATACGAGACCAGCGCCGACAGCGACAGCGTAATCGAGAGGTAGAACAGACAGGTCCAGACCGCCGGCGTCCACACGTCGAGTTCCGTACTCTGGACGCTCCGGAGGAGCTGAATGAACTCATTGACCGCAATGACGGTCAGCAGCGAGGTGTCCTTGACGAGGATGATCTGGTCGTTCCCGAGCGCCGGCAGTGCGTTCCGCCAGGCCTGCGGGAGGACCACCTCTCGCATCGCCTGGACGCGCGACATCCCCAGCGAGCGGGCGGCCTCGAGTTGGCCCTCCGTCACCGCGTTAATACCCCCGCGGAACGCCTCGCCGGCGTAGGCCCCGTGGTTCAGCGTCAGCCCGATGATGGCGGCCGGAACCTTGAAGTTGGAAAACGGGAACGTGCCGATCGCCCACAACCCCGGGACGCCATAGTAGATGACAATCAACTGGAACAGAAGCGGCGTCCCGCGGAAGAACTCCACGTAGATACCGGTGATGGTACTCGTGATCGGCGACGAGGAGATCCGTCCCAGTCCAACCAGTGCGCCCAGGCACACTGAGGCAACGCTCGAGACGACGACGATCTGTAACACGAGCATCAGCGCCTCGACGAACCTTGGAAAAATGGTTATGAACACGCTGACGTCGAGTTCCCTGAACACTATCAGCCCGAGAATCCCGACGATAGCCGCGAAGAACCCGAGCGCAACGACCTCTCCGAGTCGCTTGACGAACGCATCGTTCACGAGCAGCCCTCCAGTTGACGGATCTTCGTTTCGTTCGGCAGCCGTCTCGGCCATAGCTGTCGGCAATGGACGCATGGTTTACACCGTTTGCGGTGCGAGCCCCGCGGAGCCGCCACGTGGCGGTTGCTGTGAGGCGACGGCGCCCCTGGACCGGCGGAAAACGGATGTCGGCGGACTCCGACTACCCGCCGAAGTACTCGTCGTATATCTCGTCGTAGGTGCCGTCCTCGCGGATCGCCGCGAGCGCGTCGTTGACCTGTTGGCGGAACTCGTCGTCGTCCTGGCGGAAGGCGATGCCGTACTCTTCGACGCTCAGCGTGAGGTACGGCGGTGCGTTCTCCCCCTGGGCGGCCGCCTCCCCCTCGCCCTCGAGGAAAATGACCTCGTCGTTTTCGTTCGCGAACGCCGCATTGACGGTGTTGTCGTTGATAACGGCCGACACCTGGTTGTTCAACATTGCATTGAACGCGCCGTTGATCTGGTCGTAGCTCTCGATGCTCAGCTCGCCGTCGAACTCCTCTTTGAGCGCCTCGGCGGCGCCCTCGCCGGTTGTCCCCTTCTGGACGCCGACGTCCGTGCCACGGAGGTCCTCCTTATCGGTGATCTCACCGTTGTCCAAGACGAGAACCGTCTGGTAGGCAGTGAAGTACGGGTCCGAGAAATCGACTTCTTCAGCCCGCGTCTCGTTGATCGTCATCGCGCTCATTATGACCCGGAAGTTACCGTTGTTGAGCGACTCGATGATCGTATCGAAGGCCGTCGACTGGAACTCGTGCTCGATGCCGAGTTCGCCGGCGAACACCGCCTCGGCGATCTCGACGTCGAACCCGACGAGTTCACCCTCCGCAGTCTCGTACTCGAAGGGTCTGTACGGGATGTCCGAACCGATTACGATCTTGTTCATCCCATCGGTTTCGGTACCGTCGGTTTCGGTGCCGTCGGTGTCCCCGTTCCCCGTGTCGTCGTCTCCGTTGCCGCCGAGGCAGCCAGCCAGTGCCGCGGCGGCGCCGGCGCCACCAACCGCTTTCACGTACGTGCGGCGGTCGAGGTCGGATTCGCGTGACATACGCCTTTCGTCGTGTGAACCCCGTTTCAAGCTTTCGACGTCGAGCGGGCGGACGCCCGCTGGGACGTTTCGGACGGGCCACATTTCGGGGTTTCGTGAGCGGGTTGGGTGGATTGATTTTATATGCCATCGAGTCGCACGGGGACCACATGTTCGCTCAGGAGGTGCTCGGTTTGCCGTCGCTCGTGCCGTCGATGCTGGCGGTCGCGGCACAGGGCGACCAAGTGCCCGCCCACGAGGTGTTCGGCTACTGGTCGCTCGTGCCGCCGCTTCTGGCCATCGTGCTCGCCATTGCGACCCGGGAGGCGCTCCTGTCGCTGTTCCTGGGCGTCTGGTCGGGCGGGATAATCCACGTCTACGGCAGGGGGGACCCGGCCGGGACCGCCGCCGAGGCGCTGTCGTGGCTCCCGTTCGGCGAGGCTCTCGCCGGGCCGGGCGGGTTCCTAGTGGCCGCCGCCTTCGGCCTCCAGCGCTGCTTCCAGTGGATATTCGAGGCTGCCGCCACTCCGTCCCACTTCAAGATACTCCTGTTCACGGCATTCCTGGGTTCTGCGGTCGCCTTCGCCTGGAACCTCGGCGGCGCCCGCGCGGTCCGGAACTGGGCGCTCGAGCGCCTGAACAGCAAGCGCGGGGTCGGGCTCGCGGCATACGCGCTCGGTCTGTTGTTGTTCTTCGACGACTACGCCAATACCGCCATTGTCGGCAGTTCGACGAAGGACGTCGCCGAGAAATTCCGGATGTCTCGCGAGAAACTGGCGTACATCGTCGACTCGACGGCCGCCCCCGTTTCGACGCTGACCATCTCCTCGTGGGTCGCCTTCCAGCTCTCCCAGATTGAGGCCGGCTACGAGCAGGCCGGCGTCCAGAACCCACCCGGCGCCTTCGAGGTGTTCCTCCAGTCCATCCCGTATAACATGTACGCGATTCTCGCGCTGGCGATGGTGGCCATCGTCGTGGTCTCGCGGCGCGACTACGGCAAGATGTTGGCCGCCGAACGCCGGTCGTGGTCGACCGGCGAGGTGACCCGCGACGACGCCCAGCCGATGCAGGACGTCGCCGGCCAGCTGGGCGACCACGACGCCGAGACGCCCCGGATGACGACGTTCGTCCTCCCCATCGTCGTTCTCGTGGCCGTGACGCTGCTCGTGGCGCTGTGGACCGGCGGCTTCTCGTTTGCCGCCTTCGGCGGCGCGATTCTCGGCGGCGGCGACGCCACGGGACTGCTGTACGACGCCGTCATCGACGCCTCCTACGCCGACGCCCTGGTGTTCGGGTCGTTCGCGATGGTGGCGTCGGGGTTCGTGCTGGCGCTGTACCACGACATCATGGATCTCGGCGAGGGCGTCGAGACGACCATCGACGGATTCGGCATCATGCTGACGGCGCTGGTTATCCTGATACTGGCGTGGTCCATCGGCGTCGTGGTCGGCGAACTCGGCACCGGTGACTACGTCGCGCGCATCCTGAAGGGACCGATCGACCTGCCGGGGTTGCCCGCGTTCACCGTTGGCCCGGCGATATTGCCCGCACTGATTTTCCTGCTGTCGGCGTTCATCGCCTTCTCGACCGGGACGGCGTGGGGGACGATGAGCATCGTCACCCCCATCGGGGTCAACGTCGCCTGGCAGTTGACCGGCAGCCACACGGTGGTCGCGGCCATCGTCGGCGCCGTCTTCTCCGGGGCCATCTTCGGCGACCACTGCTCACCCATCTCCGATACGACCGTGCTGTCGTCGACGTTCACCGGCTCTGACCTTGTCGACCACGTTCGGACGCAACTGTACTACGCGCTGACCGTCGCCGCCGTGACCGCGGTGCTGTTCCTGACGTGGGGCTACCTCAGAATCTCGCCGCTGTTACTCCTGCCCGTCGGCGTCCTCGCGCTGATCGGTCTAGTGTACGGGCTCTCGGAACTGCACGCGTCCGTCTACGACGTCTCGCCGGTCGCCGCCGACGCCGATCGCGAGCAGTCCCCGCAGGAGCCCGACCGGGCGCCGTCGGCCGACGACTGACGGCGCGCCGCGCTGCACGTTCTGCTCGCCGAACGACGCGGACGAAAGCGTCAATCGCGACCGACTACTCCTCGCCGTCCTGTGCGTCGACGACGGCGACGCCCGCGAGATTGACGATGTCCTTCACCTCCACCTTTTTCGACTCGGGGTCGTCGTGCGACCCGCTCGCCGAAAAACGTGGGCGAAAATCCGCTCGCTGCGCTCGCGGCCGACTACTCCTCGCCGTCCTGTGCGTCGACGACCGCCACGCCGGCGAGGTTGACGATGTCCTTCACCTCGTCGCCGCGCTGTAGCACGTGGACCGGTTCGTCCATGCCGACGAGCATCGGGCCGATGGCCTCGGCGCCGCCGAGCCGCTGTAGCAGCTTGTAAGCGATGTTGCCGGCCTCCAGGTTGGGAAACACGAGTACGTTCGCCGGCTCGTCCAGCTCGGAGAAGCCGTAGGTACCCTCGAGGGTGTCCTCGACGACGGCGGTGTCGGCCTGCATCTCGCCGTCGACCGGGAAATCGACGTCCGGGTCGGCCCGGAGCCGGTCGGCGGCCGCCCGTGGCTCGCGGGTGTCCTCGTCGTCGACGCTGCCGAAGTCCGAGTACGACAGCAGCGCCGCCCGTGGCTCGACGTTGAACCGCCGGGCGAGGTCGGCGGTCTGTCGGGTCACCTCCGCGAGGACGTCCTCGTCGGGGTTCTGGTTGACGGTGGCGTCGGCGACGAACACCACCCGGTTGTCGACGGTGAGCATGTAGACGCCGGCGGCGTAGTCGGCGTCGTCGGCGGTTCCGACGATCTGCAGCGGCGGCCGCAGCGCCGACGGGTAGTGGTGCATCAGCCCCGTCAGCATCGCGTCGGCGTCGCCCATCTCGACCATCACGCTGCCGAGGTAATTGCCGTCGGTGATCAGCTCGGCGGCCTCGCGACGGGTGACGCCGTCCCGCTTGCGGAGCTCGTGGAGCCGGTCGGCGTACGGCTCGAGGCTCTCGGCCTCGGGGTCGACGATCTCCGGCTCGAACTCCAGGCCCAGCCGGTCGGCGTGGGCCCAGATCTCCTGGCGGTCGCCGATCAGCACCGGCTCGGCGATCCCCTGGTCGACGAGCTGGAAGGCCGCCCGCACCAGCTTCTCGTCGCTACCCTCCGCGAGGACGACCCGCTTGGGGTCGCTTTTGGCTTTGTTGAGGACGACCCGCATCATCTCCCGGGACTTCCCGAGCCGGGCCTCCAGCCGCTCGGCGTACCCCTCGAGGTCGACCTCCCGGCGGGCGCAGCCGCAGTCGACGGCCGCCTCGGCGACCGCCGGCGCCACCTCGAACAGCACCCGCGGGTCCAGCGGCTTCGGGATGATGTAGTCGGGGCCGAACTGCAGCGGCTGGTCGCCGTAGGCCTTCACCACCGCGTCCGGGACGTCCTGGCGGGCGAGGTCGGCCAGCGCCTCGGCGGCGGCGACCTTCATCGCCTCGTTGATCTCCGTCGCCCGGACGTCCAGCGCCCCCCGGAAGATGAACGGGAACCCGAGGACGTTGTTCACCTGGTTGGGGTAGTCCGACCGGCCGGTCGCCATGATGACGGTGTCCTCGCGGGCCTGCTTTGCGGTCTCGTAATCGATCTCGGGGTCGGGGTTGGCCATCGCGAAGATGATGGGATCGTCGGCCATCGACCGGACCATCGCCTCGTCGACGATGCCGCCGACCGACAGCCCGACGAAGACGTCCGCGCCAGCCATCGCGTCCGCGAGGTCGCCCTCCGGGCGGTCGCAAGCGAACTCCCGTTTGAACTCGTTGACGTCGCCGGCCGCCGCCCGCCGCTCGGTGATGATCCCCGAGGAATCGCACATCGTGACGTTGTCGCGGTCGGCGCCCAGCGAGACGTAGAACCGGGCGGTCGCGATGGCGGAGGCGCCGGCGCCGGAGAAGACGATCTCCAGCTCCGACAGCTCCTTGTCGGCGATGTCGGCGGCGTTCAACAGTGCGGCGCCGGAGATGATGGCGGTGCCGTGCTGGTCGTCGTGGAACACCGGGATGTCCATCTCCTCGCGGAGCGTCGACTCGATCTCGAAACACTCCGGCGCCTTGATGTCCTCGAGGTTGACCCCGCCGAAGGTCGGCTCCATGGCTTTCACCGAAGTGACCACCGCCTCCGGGTTGGCCTGGTCCAGCTCGACGTCGAAGACGTCGATGTCCGCGAACCGCTTGAACAGCACCCCCTTGCCCTCCATGACCGGCTTCGACGCCTGGGCGCCGATGTCGCCCAGCCCCAGAACGGCCGAGCCGTTGGAGACGACGCCGACCATGTTGGCCTTCGCGGTGTAGGTGAACGCCTTCTCGGGGTCGTCGGCGATGGCCTCGCAGGGCGCCGCCACGCCCGGCGAGTACGCCAGCGAGAGGTCCCGCTGTGTGTTGGTGGGCTTCGTCGTCGATATCTCGAGCTTCCCGGGCGGCTCGCGGCCGTGGTAGTCGAGAGAGTCCTCGTCGAGTCCCATACCGCACCACCGTCCAGCGGCCTCAAAAAGCTACCCACCGGCACGACGGCGACACCCGTGCCCGCCCGCGGTCGGCGGGTCGTCGTCGCCGCGTCGACCGGTTCCGCGGGGTATAAGCTCCCGTGGTCCCGACCGCCGGTATGGACTTCCGTCGGCTGCTCGCCGGGACGACCGCCGCGACGGCGGTCACGGCGCTGGTCGGGGTGGTGACCGCCACCTCCGGGGCCGGACTCACCTGCGAGGCCCGGTGGCCGCTGTGCGACGGCGCCGTCTTCGGGCTCTTTCCCGCCAACTTCATGTCGTTCATCGAGTGGTCCCACCGGCTGGTGGCGATGGTGACCGGGCTGCTCATCGTCGCCTCGACGGTCGCCGCCTGGCGCGGCGGCCGGGAGCGCCGCGTCCGGCTGGCGACGCTCGGGGCCGTGCTGTTGACGCCCGTACAGGTCGTCTTCGGCGCCTTCACCGTTCTCGTCCAGGAGTTCGTCTTCGGCTACTCCATCGTCGTGCTGACGCTGCACTTCGCGCTGGCGTCGACCATCCTGGGGCTGCTCGTGGCGGCGACGACCTGGACAGACGCCGCCGAGACGACCGTCTCCGCCGGCCGGATCCGGCGGGCCGGCGGCGCCGCCCTGCTCGCGTTCCCGGTGATGGTCGCGCTGACGCCGCGGCTGTTCGTCACCTTCGGCGAGGCCGCGCAGTTCGTCTACTACGCCGTCGGCTTCGGGCTGTTCGCGGCGCTGTCGGTCGTCGCGCTGTGGGGCCGCGAACTCGGTGCCCGCTCGACGGCCGTCGCCGCAGCCGCCGGCGCGGTCGTCGTCGTCGCCCAGCTGGTGCTCGCCCGGCGGGCCTTCGGCGACGAGGGCCAACTGGCCGTCCTCGGGCTATCCCTCCTCGCGTTCGGGCTGACGGTGCTCGCCGTCCGGCTGAGCCGGCGCGCCGAGCCGGCCGTTGCCGTCGGCGCGGCCGCCGACTGAGCCCGTGGCGTCGGCGGTCTCGACGCTCCCTACTCGTCCGTCCGGTCGAGATAGTCCAGCACGCCCGCCACGTCTCGGCCGACGGTCGGGCTCATCCACCGCCCGTCCAGCGCCTCGACGATGGCGTCGACGTCGTCGCCGAGTCGGTCGCGGCGGTCGGCGACGGTCTCGACCCACTCCGGCAGCATCGCCTCGTAGCGGTCCAGCTCCGCGACGGCGTCCTCGCCGGGGCCGACGTGGCCGTAGAACGTCACCGACGGCTCCAGCGCCCGGAGCCGGCGGACGGTCTCGAGGTTGGCCTCCAGGTCGAAGTCCGGCGGCGGCGTCGTCGGGCGCATCTCGCCGGCCAGGAACATTCCGGCGGCGTCGATGGCGAACAGTCCGTCGGTCGCCGGGTCGAGGGCCGCGAAGTGATGCGGCGCGTGGCCGGGGGCGTCGATCAGCCGGAGCTCACGGTCGCCGAGGTCGACCCGCTCGCCGCCCGACACCACGCGACAGCGGTCGGCCGGCAGCAGCTCCGGGTCGCCGTAGGCGTCCTCGAGGCCCATCGCCCGGTCGACGCTGCGCTTCAGCCGCGACAGCTTCTCCGGGTCCGTCAGGTACGGGAAGCCCCGCTCGTGGACGTGGAAGGTGGCGTTCGGCAGCGACTCGGCGAGGGCGCCGGCGCCGCCGCCGTGGTCGAGGTGGACGTGCGTCACGAGGACGTGCTCGACGGCGGCCGGGGCGACGCCGACCTCCTCGAGCGCCTCGAGGATCCGCGGCGGCGAGTTCGCGGAGCCGGTGTCGACGAGCGCCGGGGCCGGGGTGTCGACGAGATACAGCGTCAGCGCCCCCGGCGTCCCCATCAGCTCGGGGTCGACGGCGTAAACGTCGTCGACGGCATGGGCGACTCTCGGTGTCACGTCCCGCGGTACGGCGGCGGCAGGCTTGATACCTGCGGCGCCCGAACGCCCGGTATGGTTCCGCCGCTGGCCGTCGACGTCGACGGCACGCTCACCCGCCCGGACGGCTCGCTGGACCCCCGCTCGTTCGACGCCCTCCGGGAGTGGCCGGCGCCGGTCGTCGTCGCCACCGGCAAGGCGTTTCCGTTCCCGGTCGCGCTGTGTGAGTTCGCCGGGATTCCGGTGAACGTCGTCGCCGAGAACGGCGGCGTCGTCCACGTCCGGGCCGCCGACGAGGTGGTCTTCAACGGCGACCCGGCGGCGGCGACGGCCGTCGCCGACGCCTACCGCGAGGCGGGCCACGACCTCGGGTGGGGGGCGGTCGACACGGTCAACCGGTGGCGGGAGACGGAACTCGCCGTCGCGCGCGAGCGGCCGCTGGCGCCGCTGGAGCGGGCCGCCGCCGACCACGGGCTGGAGGTCGTCGACACCGGATACGCCTACCACGTCAAGTCGCCGGCCGTCGACAAGGCGGCGGGACTGGAGACGGCCGCCGCGTCCCTGGACCGCGACCCGGCGGCGTTCGTCGCCGTCGGCGACTCCGAGAACGACGTCCCGGCGTTCGGCGCGGTCGAGCGGGCCTACGCGGTGGCCAACGCCGACGACGCCGCCACGGCCGCCGCCGACGTCGTGACCGAGGAGACCTTCGCCGACGGCTTTCTGGAGGCGCTCGACCGGATCCGCGGCGACGGGTAGCCGCCCGCCTCAGCCCGGGGTCGTCGCCGCCTCCGTGGTCGTGACCTCGCCGGCGTCGCCCGCCGGCGGCTCGGCCCGCGGGAGGTCGACGGCAAAAACGGAGCCGTCCGGCCCGGTCTCGGACAGCTCGACCTCGCCGCCGTAGCGCCGGACCAGCATCCGGACCAGGTAGAGGCCGAAGCCGTGACCACCCTCTCCGGGCTCGAACAGCTCCGCCCGCTCGGCGGCGGGGACCCCGGGCCCGTCGTCGGCGACGACGATCCGGACGCGCTCCGGCGCGGTCGTGACCGTCACGGAGACGGTCGGGTCGTCGGCGGGGTCGTGCTCGACGGCGTTCGACAGCAGATTCGAGAAGGCGCGCGACAGGAGGTCGTCGGCGGCGACGTACGGAGCCCCGTCGACCTGCAGGTCCGTCTCCGCCGCCGGGTGTGTCGCTTGCAGCGCCGCGAGTTCGTCCTCGAGTGCGGCGGTAACGTCGACCGGCTCGGTCGTCTCGGCGACGTCGGCGGCCTGTACGAGTGTTCGGACGTCCTGGATGACGTCGGTCATCTCGTCGCTCTGCCGGCGGATGACGTCGACCGACGCCCGGGCCGACGCCGGCAGCTCCTCCTCGTTCAGCAGTAGCTCGGCGTACCCCTTGATGATGCCGGCGTTGTTCAGCACCTCGTGTCTGAGGAGGCCGTTGAGGTACTCGAGCCGCTGCTGCTGGGACTCGGCCCGTTCGGCCTCGACGAGCGCCCGCTCGGCCGCGACGGCCCGCTCGACCGCCCGGCCCTCGACCAGGCCGACCACGAGACCGAGGGCCAGAAAGCCGGCGGCCGCCGCCACGACCCAGCCGGCGACCCGGGGGTGGCGGCTCGCCCGGAGGTCGCTCCGGCCGAGCCGGTAGCCGCCGGCGACGATACCGCCGCAGAACAGCGCCGCGACGAGCCGCCCGACCACGCCGTCCGCGGTCGCGATTCCGTCGGGTCCGAGCAGAACCAGCGCCGCGCCGACGTCGGCGGCGAACAGTACCGCCCCGAAGGCGGCGACGGCGACCGGGGCCGACGACGAGTTCGGGCCGGCCGTGCCGTCGACTCCGCCGGAATGCCGATCGTCCGGACCCACGACACGGTCCATTGCAACAGCACACACATCTGCCGCACTTAACCGCTATGGCCGTAACGGCGGCCGCGGGGACAGCACGGCGGCCGAACGCCGGTTCGTCCGACGGAGACGGCCGATTCCGGCCGCTCCGGGGGAATCCTTTTGTCGGTGTGGTCGCAACCTCCGGCCGGCATGAGCGCCGACCGCGCCGCGCTCCGACGGGCCCTGGAGCGCGGCGAACGGGAGGACGGCAGCGTCGAGTTCAAGGAACGGCTCACGCGTGCGGTGCATCTGGCCGACGGCCGGCTGGAGTCGCTCGTCGCCCAGATGCGCCACCGGGTGCTGTCGGGCGACGGCGAGGCGACGTACGTGGTCGGGGTGACGGACGACGGCGGCGTCGCCGGCATCGAGCCGTCGGCCTTCTCCGAGACGATGGACGTGCTGTCGCTCATCGCCGAGGAGGCCGACGCCCACATCGACGACGTCCGGACGTGGGGCGTCGCCGACGACGGGACCGTCACGCGGGGCGAGACAGACACCGACGGGCTGGTCGGTATCGCGACGCTGCAGGAGGGGGCCGTCCTCGACGTCGACGACGACCACATCGTCGTCGGGACGGCCGGCCACGTCGACCACGGCAAGTCGACGCTGGTCGGCTCGCTCGTCACCGGCGACCCCGACGACGGTCAGGGCGGCACCCGGAGCTTCCTCGACGTCCAGCCCCACGAGATGGAGCGGGGGCTGTCGGCGGACCTCTCCTACGGCGTCTACGGCTTCGACGACGACGGCGCCGTCCGGATGGACAACCCCCACCGGAAGTCCGACCGGGCCCGCGTCGTCGAGGAGGCCGACCGGCTCGTCTCCTTCGTCGACACCGTCGGCCACGAGCCGTGGCTCCGGACGACCATCCGGGGGCTGGTCGGCCAGAAACTCGACTACGGGCTACTGACGGTGGCGGCCGACGACGGCCCGACGAAGACCACCCGCGAACACCTCGGCATCCTGCTGGCGACGGAGCTACCGACGCTGGTGGCGATCACGAAGGCCGACGTCGTCTCCGACGAGCGCGTCGCCGAGGTCGAACGCGAGGTCGAGCGGCTACTCCGGGACGCCGACCGGACGCCGCTGTCCGTCGAACGGCACGGCGTCGAGGCCGCGATCGAGGAGATCAACGAGCAGGTGGTGCCGGTGGTGACCACGAGCGCCGTCACGATGCGGGGGCTGCCGGTGCTGGACGAGCTGTTCGAGCGGCTCCCGAAGACCGGCCCGACCGACGGCGACTTCTCGATGTACATCGACCGGACGTACAACGTCACCGGCGTCGGTGCCGTCGCCTCGGGGACCATCCGCTCGGGGTCGGTCGCCGCCGGCGACGAACTGCTCGTCGGGCCGCTGGCCGACGGCGCCTTCCGCGAGGTCGAGGTCCGCTCCATCGAGATGCACTACCACCGCGTCGAGGAGGCGTCGGCCGGCCGCATCGTCGGCATCGCGCTGAAGGGCATCGGCGAGGCCGACCTCGAGCGCGGGATGGTGCTGCTGCCGCGGTCGGCCGACCCCGACGCAGTCCGGGAGTTCACCGCCGAGGTGATGGTGCTGAACCACCCCACCCGCATCCACGACGGCTACGAGCCGGTGGTCCACCTCGAGACGGTCAGCGAAACGGTCTCCATCCACCCCGACGGGGGCCAGCTGCTGCCCGGCGATACCGGGACCGCCCGCGTCCGGTTCAAGTTCCGCCCCTATACCGTCGAGGAGGGCCAGCGGTTCGTCTTCCGGGAGGGCCGCTCGAAGGGCGTCGGCACCGTCACCGACGTCACCCCCGGCGGGTGAGCCCGGAGCCGGAACCGGAGCCGCCGACGGCCCGCTACCGACCGAGGACGCCCGGCAGCTCCGCCAGCGTCGCGACGGCGTGGTCCGGCTCCGGCTCTGGCTCCGGGTCGGGCTCCTCGTCCGGCGCCGCGGCCGGCTCCTCGCCGGTCAGCCACACGGCTCCGACGCCGGCGGCCCGCGCGCCGGCGACGTCCGACGACAGGGAGTCGCCGACGTGGTAGGTCCGCTCCGGGCGGGCGTCCAGCGCCGACAGCGCCTCGCGGAACGGCGCCGGCGACGGCTTGGCCGGGGCGTCGTAGCCGGCGTGGACGACGACGTCGAAGGCATCCGCGAGGCCGAGGCCCGCGAGCTTCGCCGACTGCATCTTCGGGGCGCCGTTGGTCACGACCCCCAGCGGCAGGTCGTCGAGCGCCGACAGCGCGGCGTCGAGGCCGGCCGTCGGCTCGACGTTGCCGTGGTCGCGCTCGTCGGCGTAGGCGCGGGCGACGCGGCGGCCCGCCTCTGGATCGTGGCCCTTCTCGGCGGCGATGGCCGCGAAACACCGCTCCCGGAGGTCGACAACGGAGTCGCTGTCGTCGACGAACTCCGGGTAGCGGTCGTGGTACTCCGCGAGGGTGACGAACGGGTCGAGGCCGGTCCGCTCGAAGGCCACTGCGAGCAGTTCGTCGCCCGTCCGCCGGTACCGACAGAGCGTGTCGTCGACGTCGAACAGGACCGCGTCGGTGTGCACGGCGGGTCGTTGCGCGCCGCTAGTACTGACGTTCAACGGCCGCCGTCGCGATCGGTCTCGACCTCGGCCTCGAACCGCCGGGCGAACGTCCGGACGAAGTCGGCGCATTCCTCGGCGAGCTTCCGCCCGGCGTCGGCGTACATCCGCTCCGGGAGGTCGAGGAGCTTTCTGTGGAGGTGGTTGAACTGCGTCCGGCCGACGTCGGTGGAGGCCGCTCCGGGTGGGAGCGACGGGTCGTGGATCGGCGACCCCCGTTCGCCGCCGTGGGCGAAACAGCGGGCCACCCCGACCGCCCCGAGGGCGTCGAGGTCGTCGGCGTCGCTCAGAAGCTCCGCCTCGATCGTCTCGGGGGCGACCGGCCCGGAGTACCGGTGGGCGCGGACGGCGTGGGCGACGGCGGCGACCGTCTCCTCGGCGGCGCCCCGCTCGCGGAGGAGCCGCTCGCTCTCGGCGGCGCTCCACTCGGCGTGGTCGTCGATCTCGCCGCGGTCCTCTCGGGCCCGTCCGACGTCATGGAGCAGCACCGCCAGCCGGACCACCCGGCCGTCGGCGTCGGGCCGCGCCGCGAGGAGCCGCTCGGCGTTCGACTCGACACGCCGGACGTGGAACCAGTCGTGGGCGGGGCTCATCCCGTCCGGGAAGTACGAGCGGGCGACCGTGCGGACGTCCGACAGTAGGTCGTCGGTCCCGTTCGGCATACCGTCGCGTCGGGCGGCCCGGCGGTTAAGCGTGGTCGTAGCGGGTCGTCGACCGACGGGCACCCGCCGCTGGCCCGAGCGGCCCGCCGGTCCCGGGTCGTCGGGTGGCGGCGGTCACGCCCCCTCGAATCGGGTGGCGGCGGTCATGTCCTTTCGAGGAACGACCCGAGCCGCGCCAGTCCCTCTTCGAGTTCTTCGCGCGGGAGCCCGTAGCCGACGCGGACGTGGTCGGGGTGGCCGAACGCCTCTCCCGGCGCCAGCACGATCGACTCCGCTTCGACCAGCCGCCGACAGAATTCCTCGCCGCCGTCGAAGCCGTCCGACACCTCGAGAAAGGCGTTGACGCCGCAGTCGGGGTCGGACCAGCCGAGGCCGTGTGCCTCGAGGAAGTCGGCGACGACCGCGCGGTGGTCGGCCGCCAGCCGGCGGTTGGCGGCGAGAACCTCCGCCCGGTCGTCGAGGGCCTGCCGGGCGACGTGCTGGCCGACCCGCGGCGGCGCGATGGTGGTGTAGTCCTTCCACCGCCCGGCGGCGTCGACGACGGCCTCGGGGCCGCAGAGCCAGCCGAACCGCAGCCCCGCGAGGCCGAACGACTTCGAGACGCCGGCCGTCGAGAGGCCGTACGGGCCGAGACTCGCGACCGGCGGCTGCGGCTCCTCGGCCAGCAGCCGGTAGACCTCATCGCACAGCAGGTGGGTGTCGTTGTCGGCACACGCCTCGTAGACGGCCCGGACGGCCGCCGCGTCGTGGTAGCGGCCGGTCGGGTTGTTAGGGTTATTGAGGACGACGAGGTCGGTGTCGGGCCGCAGCGCCCCGACGACGGCCTCGGAATCGAGCCGCCAGTCGTCGGCGAGCGGCACCTCGGTCACCTCGCCGAGGGAACGCGGCACGGCCGACAGCGAACCGTAGGTCGGCGTGACGACGACGGCGTGGCTCTCGACGGTCGCGAGAAACGCCAGGAAGTTCGCCTCCTGGGTGCCGCAGGTGAACAGCGTCTCGGCGGCCGACCGGTCGTGGAGCGCGCCCACCTCGGCGCGGAACTCGGGGTCGCCGGCCGTCGGGATGACGTAGCCCAGGTCCTCGGGGTCGGTGTCGAAGCGGTCCGGCGACAGCGGCCGGACGCCGCTCTCGGCGAGCATGAGGTCGGCGTCGTGTTCGACCTCGGCGAACCACCGCTCGAGGGCGAACGGCTCGATCTCCATGTCGTCGGGTCGCGGCGGCCGGACAAAAGGCCGCCGGACGGAGGCCCGCCGGCCTGACGCTCGGCCGTGTTTAGTTACGCGAGAGCCGGTCGGTCGGCGTCGGGCGGGACCTCGAACGGGGCCGACCGCTCGCGGCGCGAGGCCGAGCGAGTGTGGTTCGAACGACGGCTCCGCGAGCCGTCGTTCGTCATCCCGGAAGAGCGAAGCTCTTCCGTAGATCGCGGATCTCCGATCCGCTCACTCCCGGAACTCGCTGATTGCCGGAGACAGCGAGGCGTCGCGAGAGACCGAGCGGAAGCGAGATATCTCGACGTCGCGAACGGCGTCCTCGCGAGTGAAGCGAGCGAGGGCTCGGCGGAGCGTCGCGCTGCCGGCGAGCGAAGCGAGCCGTGAGCCGCAGCCCGCCAGTGGGAGGGGGCGCCCGGAAACATCCTCATCACCGCCAAAAGACGTATTACCTCCTCGCGGAACGCGACCAGCTGCCCACCCACAACTTTTATAGGCTGCATTGGTATATCACGGCACACGCGACCGTCGGAAACTCTGAACCCACGGCAAGTTTTGTTCCACCATGGAGATACACATCGACGATGACACCGACGAGGAGATCGCACAGGCCATCGCGACGGCGGTTTCGGAGCACCTCGGTCGGGGCGTGGAGCTGGTCGGCGAGGGCGGCACCCTCGCGGAGGCCGGCGAGAACTGGAGCGAGGAGGGCGCCGTCGTCACCGAGCGGGAGGAGACCGTCCGCGAAGAGCTGGAGGACGTTCTCTCCGGCGGCCCCGAGCGCGGCTTCGACAAGATCGAGGACCTCGGGAAGCTGTTCGTCCGGGACCGCCTGGACATGATCTTCGACCGCATCGAGTACGAGGACGGC
>PXSC01000186.1 GCA_003023535.1 Halobacteriales archaeon QS_9_70_65
CGCATCGAGATCGGCAAGATCGACCACCTCGACCGGGGTGTGCATGTAGCGGTTCGGCAGCCCGAGGTTGAGCGCGGGCGTGCCGCCGCTTGCGGTGTAGAACGCGTCGGCGTCGGTGCCGGTTCGGCTTCCGGCGGCGGCCAACTGGAGGTCGATACCGGCGTCCTCGCCGACGGTCCGCACTGCGGACACCAGCGCCGGGTGGTTCGCGCTGCCCCTGGCGACGACCGGGCCGGCACCCAACTTAATGTCACTCGCTTTGTCGCCGGGCGAGTCGGGCTGGTCGGTCGCATGCGTCACGTCGACGGCGATGACGGCGTCGAACTCCACCTCGAAGCCGATCATCCGCGCTCCCCGGAGGCCGAGTTCCTCCTGCACCGTCGAGATCGCGTACACGGTCGCATCGGGATCGGCCTCGACGGCGCGCCGGAACGCCTCCGCGGCGGTCCAGATGCCGACGCGGTTGTCCATCCCGCGGGCGGCGACCCGATCGCCGGCTAGCTCCGCGATCTCGCTGTCGATCGTCACGGGGTCGCCGACGGAGACGAGTTCGCGGGCGGCCTCGCCGTCCTCGACGCCGATATCGACGCACTGCGCTTCGATGTCGCTGTACCCCTCGCCGTCGCTTTCCCGGAGGTGGATGGCGAGCTGTCCGATGACCCCGTCGACCGGGTCGTCGCCGGCGTGGACCGTCACGTGTTGACCCCGGGTGACGGTACGGTCGGAGCCGCCGATGCGCGTCAGGCTCAGCGAGCCGTCGTCGGCGATCGACCGGACCATCAGCCCGATTTCGTCGCCGTGGCCCGCAACGGCGACGCTCGGCGCGTCCGGGGCGCCCTCCGAGACGGCGACGGCGTTGCCGTAGGCGTCGACGTGTGTCTCGTCGGCGTGCGGTTCGACGTATTCGAGCCAGCGGCGCTGGCCGGCCGCCTCGAAGCCCGACGGCGTCGACGTCGACAGTAGGTCGTCGAGAAACGCCCGTTGAGAGTCCTCCATGCCGTCGTCTCGAGTGCCGTGTATATCAACGCCGCGACGGACTACATCTGCCAGACGCGACCGACGGGGCGCCACTGGCGGCTAATAAGCGGGTCGACGCCGACGGCGTCTTGAGTCCGCGCCGTCGGTATCCCGCCCGACGATTCCGCCTCCAGTCGCGACATCACCGGCCGCATCGCCCGAAGACGAAACCGGCATTGGACACCCCCGACTACCACCCGTGTGGTCGATTCCGTCCGTACAGTTGTCGCAAAGCTCCGAGCGGCCGCCAGCGACCGCTGGATCGACGGCCCGGCGACGGTGCTGGCGGCCGTCGGCCTCGGGTGGGCGCTGTCCATCGGCGTCCGGTTCCACGTCCCGGGCGGCGTCCTCGGCGACCGGATCGGCGAGGGCAACGTCCTGGTGGCGAGTGCCGTCGTCTCGACGGCCGCAATGGCCGCCGTCGCCGCCGCGACCGGGCTGGCCGTGCTATTCGCGGCGACGATCGCCTTCGGGCTGGCCACCGCGCTGTACGGCCCCACCCGATTCACCGTCCTCACGGACCTGTTCCCGGACGACTCCGGCTCGGCGGTCGGGCTCACGATGGCCGCCGGCAACGTCGGCAATGCGGCCCTGCCGGTGGCCGCGACGGCGGCCGCGGGCGCGCTCACCTGGCGAGCCGGCTTCGGCGCGTTCATCCCCTGTTTCGCCGTGGCCGCCGTCGGGCTCTGGACGGCCGTGCCTTCTCGAACCTCCGAGGCCGACGCAACCGTCGGCGACGGCTCCGTCCGGGCGACGCTCGAGCGACTGCGGGCCGGCATCTCCGGCGGCGCCATCCCAGTCATCGTCGCCGTCCAGATCTCGCTCAGCTTCCTCATCCAGGGCTTCGCGTCGTTCTACCCGGTGTATCTGACCGAAGTGAAGGGGCTGTCGCCGGCGACGGCCGCGACGCTGTTCGGCGCGTTCTTCGCTCTCGGGGCCGTCGTCCAGCCGACGGCCGGCGCGTTCATGGACCGAATCGGGCTCCGGCGCACGCTGTTGGGCTGTTTCGCCGCCTGCCTTGCGGCGCTGTGGGGGCTGCCGTTCATCGACGGTCTCGTCCCCATCGCCGCGCTGACGGCGCTGTTCGCCGCCTGGAACGGTACCATCGTCGTCACCCAAACGTACATCGCCGACACGCTTCCGACCGAGATGCAGGGCACCGGCTTCGGCCTGCTGAAAGCGGGTTGGATGCTGCTCAGCGCCACCTCGCCGCTCGTCGTCGGCGTGATGGCCGACGCAGGGCTGTTCGACGAGGCGTTTCTCCTGCTCGGGGCGGTCGGTAGCGTCGGGCTGGCCATCGCCACGCTCAAACTGTAGTCGAGACGGACCCGGCCCCGTCGACTTATTGATGTCGCGCAGGTAAACATCGACTGGGCACGCTCGGCATGTGGGTCAGTCGAACACGCCGAGATGCGAGCCAGCGGCACGTGCAACCGTCTCGACGGTCTCGTCGGATAGATGACCCTCCGTATCGGCGATATCGGCGTGTTTGATCGTCGTGAGGACCCACGGATTGACGTAGCTCTCTCGCGGGAGCCCCCCGCTGGTGAACTCTTCATCGGCGAGAGGAATCGCCTCCGAGCGCCGCGTCGTAGTGACGGCAGCGTAAACGGCCTCTTCGTCCCGAAACGGCGGCGAATCGGTGCTGAGACAGACGTACGGTCGATGAGCGTGCGGCCCGAACAGGTCCGGACCTTTGATGACGGCCCCGCGGGAGTAGGCTCGGTCGGTCACTCGTCGGTTTCCGCGTAGTAGTTGTCGGTAATCGACGCGGCGCTCGCGCCCTGTTGTGCGGCTAGTCCCGCGAGACGGTCGTCGTCACCGATGGCCCAGTATCGGCCCCGGTGCTGGACCAGCCCCCGGTCCTCCAGTCGCGACAGGACGACCCCGACGCTGCTGCGTGGGATGTCCGTCCGCTCGTGAATCTCCGTCTGTGTGAACGCCTTGTCGTCGTGAGCGGACAGAAACTGGAGCACGGTGTGGGGCTGTGTCCCCTCCGCAACGTTGAGTACGGCTCCCGGTTCGTCCTCGAATCGGTCCCTATTGATTGGCATGTGCAATAGTTCGTAATAGAACGTAATAAGTCACTTGCTACTACTGACCCGCGTCGAGCCGGAGCAGATCCCTCTGTGTTCGCATGCGTGGCAGGATATCGACCCCAGTGTCGCATCGCTCGCGGTTGTCCGGACGCCGATGCGTCCAGCAAATTACAGAGCGTGCGTGACGCCCGCGGCCCTACTCGACAGTGACGCTCTTGGCGAGGTTGCGCGGCTTGTCGACCGACCGGTCGAGCTTCGCGGCGGTGTGGTAGGCCAGTAACTGTAGTTGGACGTTGGCGAGAATCGCCGCCGTTCGCGGGTGGGTCGCCGGCACCTCGAGGACGTGGTCGACGTACCGCTCGACGTCGGAGCGGCCGTCGGTGACCGCGACGACGGGTGCGCCGCGGGCCTCGACTTCCTTGACGCTGCCGACGGTCTTGCGGGCGGGTTCGCCGTCACCGGTGACGGCGGCGACGACCGGCGTGTCGGGCGTCACCAGCGCCAGCGTGCCGTGTTTCAGCTCGCCGGCGGCGAACCCCTCGGCGTGTTTGTAGGTG
>PXSC01000187.1:0-2202 GCA_003023535.1 Halobacteriales archaeon QS_9_70_65
GGACGGAAGCCGGCGAGCCGATCCCGCCGATCGTCGAGGAGAAGGTCGAACGCGAGGAACTGGGCCGGAAGACCGGCGTCGGCTACTACGATTACGGCGACGGAGCGGCGTCGGAGACGTCACAGACGGACGGCGACGCCGGCGACGGCGACGGCGACGGCGTCGACTACACCGCCGACGACGCCTCCGAGGCGTTCGACTGGCTCCGGATCGAGGCCCGCATCGTCGACGAGGCCGCCGGGCTGGTCGGGCAGGGCGTCGCGACGCCGGAGGACATCGACACCGGGCTCCGGCTCGGCGCCGGCTTCCCGGAAGGGCCGTGCCGACGGGCCGACAAGCTCGGGCTCGATACGGTGCTGGAGAAGCTGGAGACGCTGCAGGAGGCGACCGGTGCCGAGCGGTACGAGCCGTCGGATCACCTCCGGGAGCTGGTCGAGGCCGGTCGGACCGGCGAGGACGCCGGCGCCGGCTTCTACGAGTACGGCGCCGACGCCGGCCGCGATTACACGACGATCGACGTCGAGCTGCGGGGCGACGGACTGTTAACGGTGACGCTCGACCGGACCGAGCGGCTGAACGCCCTCAACCAGGACATGATGGACGAGATCGTCCACGTTCTGGAGACGGCGGACCTCGAGACGGTCCGGGCGGTGGCCTTCGAGGGCGCCGGCGACCGGGCCTTCTCGGCGGGGGCGGACGTCACCGGCTTCGCGGGCGTCGACCCCCACGAGGTCGAGGTGACGCCGGTCTTCCGGACGGTCGCGGAGTTCCCCCGGCCGACGCTCGCGAAGATCGACGGCTACTGTCTCGGCGGGGGCCACGAGCTGGCGCTGGCCTGCGACCTGCGGATCGCCACGACGGACTCGGAGTTCGGCTTCCCGGAGATCGACCTCGGGCTGATCCCCGGCGGCGGCGGCACCCAGCGGGTCGTCCGGATGCTGACGGAGGCTCGCGCCAAGGAGCTCGTCTTCCGGGGCGACCGCATCGGCGCCGACACCGCCGAGGACTGGGGACTCATCAACCGCGCCGTCCCCGAGGCGGAGTTCGAGGCGACCGTCGAGGAGTTCGTCGACGACCTCGTCTCCGGGCCGCCGGTCGCCCTGCGGAAAGCAAAGCAGGTGATGGACGAGGGCCGCGACGCCGACATCGACGCCGGGCTCCGCATGGAGTCGCAGGCCTTCGGCTTGCTGCTGTCGACGGAAGACATGTCGGAGGGCGCCGAGGCGTTCATGTCCGACCGCGACCCGGAGTTCGAGGGCCGATGAGCGACGACGCCGACCCGCCGTCCGTCTTCGCTGACGTCGAGGAGGGCGAGACGACCGTCACGCAGGGCCGGACCATCACCGAGGCCGACGTAACTAACTTCGCCGGCGTCTCCGGGGACTTCAACCACCTCCACACCGACGCCGAGCGGATGGACGAGTCGATGTTCGGCGAGCGCATCGCCCACGGCATGCTGGTCGTCTCGACGTCGGCGACACGATCCACGTCGAAAGCGAGGTCGTCGAGACACGCCCGCGGGACGACGGCCCCGGCAACGGCACCGTCCGGACGGCCGTCGAGGTCGTCACCCAGCGCGACCGAACGGTCGTCTCGTGTGAGATGACGTCGCTGCTGCGGTAGCAGAGTCGTCCCGTCGATCCGCGCGGTCGTCGAAGCCGTCCGGCACCATATCTGAAAGTGGTAGATAGGCCCCCGACAGATAGATAGTCGAACTGAATCCTTCTCGTGATACACAGCTGTACGTCGTGTTCGGCCGGCGCGAGCGGAAGCCACGGGATCATGTAACCCGGGGCGGCCACAAGCCATATACCCCACAGGACGCGACGTTCGCGCCGTGAATACGCGACCGACAGTCCGGCTCGCGCTCTGTGCGGGACTACTCGTGGTCGTCGGAGCGGCCACCGGCGCGGCGGCGACGGCGCAGACGACCGGCGTCGCCGTCGACGCGACGCCGACGGACACCGACGAGGCGGAGTCGACGCACACCGTCGTGTTCACGGTCGGCGCCGGCGCGGAGTCGGTCGGCGGGAACTTCGACAGCATCCGCGTCGATTACTCCCGGGAGACGCCGTCGGCCGACGTGAGCAACGTCGGCGCGGGGACCGTCGAGCGGATCGGTGTCGACCGCGGCGGCGACGACGTCGGCACCCGGCTCGACGAGACGGCGACGATCAACGAGGTGACCGGCGAGGCGGACGG
>PXSC01000187.1:2238-4534 GCA_003023535.1 Halobacteriales archaeon QS_9_70_65
GACCGACGCGGTGACCTACGAGGCCACCTCGGCGTCGGTGTCGCTGCCCGACCAGCGCACCGACGGCGACAGCGTCACCGTCGACTCGGCGACGCTGTCGGAGGGCGGCTGGGTCGTCGTCCTGAACGAGGGCGGCCGCGACGCCGACGCGGTGCGGGGCCGGACGTACCTCTCCGCCGGGAGCCACTCCGACGTCGAGGTGTCGCTCGACGAGCCGGCGTCGTCTGACACGGAGCTGGCCGCGCAGATACACCACGACACGAACGGCGACCGGCTGTTCGATTACAGCGGCGGAAACGTCGACCGGCCGTACGAGAACGCCGACGGCAACATCCAGGCCAGCGACACCGGCCAGGTGACGGTCGACGCCGGAGGCGGCAGTACCTCCACGTCGACACCGACCGCGACGCCGACGCCGACGCCGACCACGACCCCGACACCGACCGCGACGGGGGACGGCGACGGGTCGGGAACGACGGAGACGCCGTCCGACGGCGACGGGTCGGAGACGGCCACGGACGGCGACGGAGCGACCGCGACGGACGGCGGCGAGGCGGCTGCCGAAGGCGGTGATGGGTCCGAGACGACCACGGACGACGAAGGGACGGCGACCGACGGGAGCGGAGCGGCGACCGACGGCGATGACGACGGCTCGGGAGGCGGCGGGACCGGCGCCGACGGCCCCGGCTTCGGCGCGGCCGTGGCGGCGACGGCACTCCCGCTCGCGGCGCTGGCGGCACGTCGCCGGGCCGGGGGTGAGGCGGCTCAGTCCTCGTAGGCGAGGCTCATGACCCACTGCGAGAAGGCGTCGCTCTGGGGGTCGACCTCCTCGTCGCCGACGAACGGCGAGAGCATGTCGCCGGCCATCAGCATCGAGAACTCCAGGTCCCGGGGGTCGCGGATCGGCGTGACGAGGTAGGTGTTGTGGCCGTCGTAGACGGTCTCCTCGCGCTCGACGAACTCCCGCTCCTCGAGGCCGTCGATGATGCGGCTTCCCTTCCGGGAGTCGACGTCCAGCTCCTTCCAGAACTCGCTTTGGTGGATGCCGCCGGTCTCCCGGATCAGCTCCAGTCCCTCGCGTTCGATCTCGGACAGTCCGTCCTCGGCGGTGCTCATCAGCGGAACCTGGGCCGTCGCGCCTGTTAAATTCTGCTATCGACCCGCTCGTACGGCGTCCGGCAGGGCGGGCCGTCGGCGAAGGCGAAGACACGGTCGTCGCCGAGCCGGACGAGCGACGACGAGCGGGTGCCGAAGCCGTCGCCGTGGACGCAGACGCCGAACTCGTGGTCGGCGAGGACGTCGCCGGCCCGGGCGGTCCAGTCGGCGGCCGTCTCGCCGTCGCGGGGCCGCAGCGTCTCCCGGAGCCGGGCGGCGGCGTCGGCCTGCCGGCGGCCGGCGTCCGGGCGGGCCGGCGGGCGGAACCACTCGCCGTCGGCGCCGACGTTGACGACGACGTGGACGCCCGCCGCCAGCACCCGCGTCCGGTGGCCGTCGAGGGGGTCGTCGGTCCCGCCGTTCTCGACGAGCCGACAGGCGTCGTCGTCGGCCACCAGCAGGTGAAACGGCGCGTAGTCGCGGGCCTCGAGTTCGGCGTCGACGCGGGCGGCGGCGTCGACGGCCGTCCGCGCCGACAGTGCCTCGTCGACCAGGTGCCCGCGGGAGCGGTCGCCGTCGCCGGCCGCCCAGCGGTTGGTGATCGCCGCGAGGACGCCCGCCTCGTTGTAGCCGAGCCAGGTGCCGCCGGCCCGCTCGTCGCGGGGGGCGAGAACGGCCGGGTCGCCCTCGCGGACCGACGGCGGCGCCGCCGGCCGGTCGAACGACTCGTCGCGGTTGGCGGCGACACAGACCGGCGCCGTCTCGAAGACGCGCCAGGCGACGACCAGCGTGCACACGGCCGCCGCTACGGCGTCCCGAGGGTTAAAGCCGTCAATCGTCGGCGCCGAACTGCCGGCGGACGGCCGCCCGGTCGACGGTGCCGGAGGCGGTCCGCGGCAGTTCGACGGCGAAGTCGACCGTCCGGGGGCGCTTGAAGCCGGCCAGCCGGCCCCGGCAGTGTTCTCGAAGATCGGCCGCCGACGCCTCGCCGTCGGCGACGACCAGCGCCGCGACCCGCTGGCCCCACGTTTCGTCCGGGAGCCCGACCACGGCGCAGTCGGCGACGGCATCGTGGCGTCGCAGCGCCGTCGCCACCTCCGCAGGGTCGACGTTCTCGCCGCCGGTGACGATGGTGTCGTCGAGCCGGCCCTCGACGTACACCCGGCCGGCCTCGTCGCGGTGGCCGCGGTCGCCGGTCCGG
>PXSC01000188.1:0-2222 GCA_003023535.1 Halobacteriales archaeon QS_9_70_65
TGACCTCGGCGTGAACCAACTCGCGGTCACGTCGACGGGTGTGTTCTGGAGCGGTCACGAGTTCGACCATTGGCGGCGCGAGTATGAGAAGCGGCGTGGGTCGCTCCAGCAGTGTGGAAGCCGCCACGCCCACGAGAACATTCAAGCAGTCGGTCGGAAAGAGACGGGTCGATTCACAATGATGCTCCACCGGATTGCCAACGGCATCATTGGGGAGGCAACCGAGAACGGCTGTACGGTCATCGCCTTCGAGGAGTTGACCGGCATTCGCGACAGGCTTTCTGGCGCATCGTGGGGACACAAATGGGCGTTTGAGCGGTTGTACGAGTACGTCGATTATAAAGCCGAGTTACACGGTATCGACGTGGAACAGGTGAACCCGGAGAACACGTCCCGTCGATGTTCGACATGTGGGTTCACGCACCCGGACAACCGCGACGGTGAGAGCTTCGAGTGTCTAAAATGTGGCTACCGGAACCACGCCGACTACAACGCGGCGAAGAACATCGGATTGCGGTATCTCCGTCGTAACCAAACCGGGGATGACGGAGGCGCACCCGTAGGCGTGCGCTTGAATCGCGGGATGTTGAACGCGAATGGAGAATTTGAACCTCCTGCCGGGGAGCCCGGTCAGAGCGGGAGTCCACGCGAAAGCCCCAGTGGAGGCTCACAGCCTCCACGTCGTCAGACGCAGTCTGACGGAACCCTCAACGAAGCGGACGGCGAAGCCGTGAGCGAGTAGGGTGGGGTAGTTTACTCGGGCGTGACGCGCCAGGTCGTCGAGCGGGCCCGGGACCACTTCTCGATGTCGACCTCCTCGGACTGCTCGTCGAGGTGAGGGAGACGGGAGCCGACCTGTTTGGCCGTCAGGCCGATGGCCTCGGCGATGCCCTTCGAGCGGAAGTACCGCTTGCCCCCCGCCGCCCGGTCCCGCAGGTACGAGAGAATGCGCTCGTCCTCCTCGCTCAGTTCGGTCATATTTCGAACAATGGGGGCGAGCATCTTAAGCCCCATCCCTCGGACTGCCGGCTATGACCGCCCAAGGCGGTCCCGTCGGGGGGATGAGTTCCGTACGGAGTGGGGAATCTCGGAAGAATCAGGGTCGGCAGTATCAGCTGTAGGCATGGTAGGCGGCCACCGATAGCCCGCCGGCGGCCATCGCGACCGCGAACGACCAGCCCGACGCCACCTGATCGCCGGTGACCCCGAAGACGGTCATGCCGACGGCACCGAACAGGGCGACGAGTCCGAAGGCCAGCGGAACGGCGATGCGCTTGTCCGACGAGGCCGTACTCATGGACGCCGGTACGCGACGGCGGGTCTAAATCCCGTCGGTCGCGGGCGGGAGTTCGCCGACCCAGAGGTATTTTGACCGGGCCGGGCGTCAGCACGAGTGATGGACGGACTCGACGAGATATTCACCGTCAGGCGGCTCAAGATCGCCGGCGCGGTCGTCGGCGTGGTCGTGGCGCTGCTGGCGGGCGCGTTCGCGCTGGGCGTGCTTGGGACGCCGACCGTCGAGGCGGTCGACAATGAGTTCGGCGAGGTCGACGACGAGACGACCGTCGTCTTCACCGACCTCGTCGTCAACAACCCCAACCCGGTCGGCGTACAGCGCAGCGACACGACGATCAACTACACCGTGCGAATGAACGGCGTCCCGATGGCCGTCGGGGGCCGCGAGGGGCTGGCTGTGGGGTCCGGCAACTCGACGCTGGCGTTCACCACCCGGATGGACAACGAGCAGATCCCGGCGTGGTGGGTGACCCACGTCAACGGCGACGAGCGGACGGTCGTCACGATCAACGCGACGGTCCGGACGTCGCTGCTCGGCCAGCGGCAGTTCGACATCACCCAGGAAAAGGAAGTGGAGACGAACATCATCGGGCAGTTCAACTCCGAGGAGACCCGGCCCGTCGAGGCCGACAGCCCGCCGCCGGGCGTCGAGAACCCGATTCTGTACGTCAACCGGACGAGCGCCGCCTGGGGGGAAGCCACCGCCGAGCGGACGCCCATCGACATGGAGTTCGTCGCCTACAACCCCAAGACGGTGCCGTTCACCGTCACCGAACTCGGCTACGAGATCACGATGAACGGCGTGGCGGTCGGCGAGGGGCGGACGGACGAGCCGGCGACCATCCCGCCCGGCAGCACGGAGACCATCCGGACGGAGACGGTCATCCGCAACGAGAACCTCGACGACTGGTGGGTGACGCACCTGC
>PXSC01000188.1:2244-4213 GCA_003023535.1 Halobacteriales archaeon QS_9_70_65
GTGCCGCTGGACGAACTCACCTACGAGCGGACCATCGAGACGGACATCTTCGGCAACGAGAACGCCTCGGCGGACGGGGCGACGCCGACGCCGGGCGGCGACGGGGACGGGACGCCGACCCCGACCCCGACGCCGGAGCCGGTGGACCCCGTCGAGACGCCGACGGACCCGATCGACGAACCGGTCGGCGACGGGACGCCGACCTCGACCGACGACGAACTGGTCTAAGCGGGGCCGCCGCGCGACACACCGCTCGACAGTGGCCCGGGCTCACTCGATAGAGACGTGTTCGCTGTTTTCGTTCAGCGAGAGGTTCGTCGCGATTTCGGCGATCCGGACGGCGTACTGTGCGGTCTGGCCGATGCTGACCAGCACCTCCCGGACCCGGAGGAGGTCCTCGTTGGGCATCTCCTCGAGATCGTCGAGGATCTCCGTCTCGCGGTCGCGGACGGCGGCGAACCGTTCGCGGGTCTCGATGGCCATGTCGTAGTCCCGCTCGACGGCCGCCCGCACGCCGAGTTCCGTGATGGCGTTGACGTCGTCGGTCAGCTCCCGGATGCGGCGCATCGTCCCGTCGTCGACCTCGAGCGTGTGGCCCTCCGTCTCGAGGACGATCTCGAGCCGCAGCAGCAGCACGAATATCTTGTTGGCCTGCCGCTCGCGGTTGAGCGCCCGCTGGGCCAGATCGGGGTCGCCGCGGGCGAGCGACTTGATGGCCTCGTTGCGCATCGTCGAGCCGGTCGACTCCAGCCGCCCCAGCAGATTGTCCAGCGAGAAGTCCTCCGGGTCGACCGAACACCGGATGGCGATGCGCTCGGGCGTCTCCTCGATGACCCCCAGTCCCATCAACTGCGTTTCGGCGTTGTAGACGGCGTTGATCTGCGCGGAATCGAGCGTGCCGTTTTCCTCGACCTCGACGTGGATGATGCGCCGGCCGAGCACGTACTGTGCGACGATGGCCCGCTCGACGGCGTCGGCGTCGAGGTTCTGGGCGTGGATGACCGCCTCGCTTTCCTCCTGTTGGACGGACTCCGGCATCACCGTCAGCGTCCCCTTCGACCCCATCCGTAGCGACACCTCGTCGCCCTTTTCGACGTCCTGTTCGCCGGCCCACTCGGCCGGGAGCGTCATCGCCAGCGTCGACGGCCCGAGCCGCTGTACCTTGCGGGTTTCCATACCGTCGAATCGTCGGCCCGGACCTTAAGGTTCACTATACACCGAACAAGACGCCGGCAAATGATTATATACTCGAGCGGTGCCGCAGGAACGCTTACCGGGCGGGGCGCCGAGACGCCGGCATGGAGACGACCGAGGCGTTCGAGGGGTTGCGGTGTTTCGACTGCGGCGAGCGGGTCGACGCGATGGCGACCGGCCGGTGTCCCGACTGCGGCGGAATCTTGGACCCGGCCTACGATTACGACGCCGTCTCGCTATCGACGGGCGGGCCCGTCGCGTCGATGTGGGACTACGAGGCGGTGCTGCCGTTTCCGGCCGCGTCCGCGAACCGGATGGGCGCCGGCGGGACGCCGCTGGTCGTCTGCCCCGAGTTGGCCGACCGGATGGGCGTCGACCGCGTGTTCCTGAAGGACGAGGGCCGGAACCCGACGGGCACGTTCAAGGACCGCGGAGCGGCCGTCTCGGTCGCCGCCGCCGCGGCCGCCGGCGCCGACGACGTCGCGCTGTCGTCGGCGGGCAACGCCGGCCACGCCGCCGCGGCCTACGCCGACGCCGCCGGCCTCGACGCCCACGTCTTCCTTCCGGAGCGGGCGGGCTTCACCCAGAAGGCGATGGTCGAGGTCCACGGCGGCGACCTCCACGTCGCGGGCGGCGAGGAGGCACAGATCGGCGACGCCGGCCGCGCCTACGAGCGGGCGATGGCCGACAACGAGGCGTGGCAGTCGGTGAAGACGTTCGTCACGCCGTACCGCCACGACGGCAAGAAGACGATGGCCTACGAGGTGATCGACCA
>PXSC01000189.1 GCA_003023535.1 Halobacteriales archaeon QS_9_70_65
GGGCGTCGAACGGCTCGCCGACACCGGTTACCTGTAAATCACGGCGCGACCGCCGCCGCCGTCGCCGGGAAAAAAGCGGTCCCTACTGGAGGTAAGTTCGAGTACGGGTCATCGCGGGTCTGGTTCCGCTGGCCGACCGGCCGGGTCCCGGCGGGCCGATAGCGATCGCCGCGACCGTTCACCGGTGCGACCGCACCGAACGCCGTCGTGCGGTCGACACCGGAGTCCGTACGGCGGTCGGTATCAGTCCTCGAGCGCGTCGGCGACCCGCTCGATCTCCCGCCGGATGTCGTGGAGTTCGTCGCGGACCTTCCGGACCTCCCGGACGAGTTCCTCGTCGTCCGCCTCGCCGCGGCCGCCGGGACCGCCGCCCATGGCGCCGCCCGGCCCGCCGCCCATCATGCCGCCCATCATCTGTGCGAACGGGCTGCCGCCGCCCATGCCGCCCGGACCGCCGCCGGGGCCGCCACCGCCCATCATCTCTTCCATTTTCTCCTCGCGGCTTAGCCCCTCGCCCTCTTCGCTTTCGCCCTCCTCGGAGCGCTGCTGGCGGATCTCCTCGACGCGCTCGCGGAAGGACTTCTCATCGCCGCCCTCCTCGCCGTCAGTGGTCTCTGCGCTTTCCTCGGACGCATCCTCATCGTCTGTCATACCCTCTCTTTTCGGCTCCCGTCGGAAAAACCTGCAGGTCTCGCGAACGGTCAGCGGCGGAGCAGAGCGACCACGTCGACGACGGCGCCGATACCGGTGTAGAGGCCGACGCCGGCGACCACGACGGCGGCCACGACCGCGGCTCCGAGAAGGGCTTCGGGACGCATGCTACTGACTGGCACGGCATCTGGTAAGCGCTTTTCCCCCTCGTACTGTCGGTCACGGGTCGGTGACCCGACGGTCGCGTGGGAGGGCTCCGTGTGGCCTGTCCCGGACGAATCGTGACCCGTCACGTCGGCGGCCCGCGACCGACGGTATCAGCCGAACGCGCCGAGGCTGGACTGTAACTCCCGCGAGGAGGAGCCCTCCTGCAGTTCGTAGCCGACCAGTCGGCGCATGTCCACGGCGTACGTGCCGCCCTCTCGCTCGAGGACCAGCACTCGTCCCTTGGTGCCGCGGACGGCCCCGGACGCGAGCGTCTCGGCGACCGGCGCCCGCTCGAGGTCGAGGCCGTAGTCGAGGTCGAACCGCTCGGCGACGTCGAAGCCGGCGAGTAGCCGCTCCCAGGCGGTCTCGTCGACGGCGTGGCCCATCCCCTCGACCTTTCTCTGTATCCGGACCGCGTCGGGCAGCGGCGTCTCGGCGGCCAACTCGGCTTCCATCTCCCGGGCGACCCGGCCGTCGGCGACGGTCCGGAGCAGCACCCCGCGGTCGGCGCCCTGCTCGCGGAGTCGCGTCCGGAGCCGGGGCAGCTTCGTGACGCCCACCTTGAACGTCGCCGGCGCGAACGCCGCCAGGTACACCGCGTGCTCGGTGTGACAGTCCATCTCGGCCTTCAGACACGTTCCGGTGCACTTCGCACAGACCCACGTCGACCGGTGGCGGTCGCAGTACGGCGCCGTCGGGTTCTCGCAGGCGACGTGGTCCGTGCCGTCGACGGCGCCGGCACAGCGCCGCTCGCCGAGCGTGTACGCCAACTCCCGGCCCGGCGGTAGCGACTCCGGCTCGACGGCGCCGTCCCGAGCGACGTACAGCGCCGGCTCGCGGTCGCCGCCTTCGCCCGTGTCGTAGCCGACCACCTGCACGCGATCCCGTAGGCCGGTGGCGGGTTTATGCGTTGCTCTCGGTTTAAATAGCCGGATATGTGCAGGGAAACAAAGTCGGAAACTACGCTTCGAGGGAACAAAAGACAGACATGAGGGACGACACCGACATCTCACGTCGAACCGCGCTCGGACTGGTCGGCAGCGGTCTCGCGGGCGGCGGCCTCGTGGGGACCGTCGTCGGGGCCGAGGAGGGCGACGATTCCGAGCGTGTCCGGGTCAACGCCGGCTACCGCTCCGAGGCCGGACGGCGGGCGATCGACGACCGCGCAGCGGTCGTCTTCTACGACCACCCGACCGACATCCTGACGGCGCGGATGAGCCGCGCCGCCGTCCGGCGGCTCCGCTCCCGGCCCGACGTCCGCTTCGTCGAGCGCGACGTCGAGATGGAGGCCATCGATCAGACCACGCCGTACGGGATTCGAAAGGTCGACGCGACGGAGGCCCACGCCGACGGAGATACCGCCGCGGGCGCCGACGTCGCCGTCATCGATACGGGCATCGACAGCCGCCACCCGGATCTGACGGGCAACCTCGGCGAGGGACGGGCGTTCACCGCCGGCGTCGGCACCCCGGCCTGGGACGACGCCAACGGCCACGGCACTCACGTCGCCGGCACGGTCGGCGCCATCGACGACGACGAGGGCGTCATCGGCGTCGGCCCGGACGTGACGCTGCACGCCGTGAAAGCGTTGAACGCCAGCGGCGCCGGCCTCGTGTCCGACATCGCCGCGGCGATCGAGTGGACGGCCGATCGGGGGTACGAGGTCGGGAACCTCTCGCTGGGCGGCGGCAGCACGAGTACGCTCCGGGAGGCCTGTCGGTACGCACAGGAGAAGGGCACGCTGCTCGTGGCCGCCGCGGGCAACGACGGGCCGTGTTCGGGCTGCGTCACGGCGCCCGCCCGCTACCCCGAGTGCATGGCCGTCTCCGCGACCGACGAGAACGACGACCTCGCGTCGTTCTCCTCGACCGGCCCGGAGGTCGAGATCGCGGCGCCGGGCGACGACGTCTACTCGACGTACTACCTGCAGAGCTACGCCACGCTGTCGGGGACGTCGATGGCGGCGCCGCACGTCGCCGGCGGCGACGAAAGCGGCGCGGGCCGGCTCGACGTCGACGCGGCGCTGGGGGCCCTGAGGCGGCGCCGCTGAGACAGGTCTTTGAGGGAGGCGCGCCAAGGAGTGGCATGCTCGATGCGTCGCTGGAGGTGACGGTCGGAGACGGCGTCGCCTTCAGCTTCACCGTCGTCAACGGCGGCGACACGCCGGCCGAACTCACCTTCCGGAACGCCTGCCGGGCCGACTTCGCCGTCTACGACGGCGACGCGGAGGTCTGGCGGTACAGCGACGGCCGGGCGTTCGCACAGGTGCTCACGGAGGCGGAGCTACAGCCCGGCGAGTCGGCGGCCTTCGAGGAGGTCTGGCCCGACCCCACGCCGGGCGACTACACCGCCGAGGCGACGCTGCGCGTCGTCGACCACGACCTCTCCGTCCGGACGCCCTTCTCCGTTTGAACCGTGGCGCATACGCCCCCGCCGGCGGGGGTCGCGACGACCTCGGACCACCGACGGGGCGCCGCCGGCCGCTACCCGAGGTCCGCCTCGAGCAGCTCGCGGGTCGCCCGCCGGACCGCCTCGTCGGAGGAGTCCTCGGGCTCGAACCCGAGTCCGGCTAGCTTCTCGACGGAGAGCCGCATCCGCGGGACGTCGCCGGTCCAGCCGCGGTCGCCGCCGGTGAACGTGTAGTCGGGATCGAGGTCCATCTCGTCGGCGACGATGTCGGCGATGGTCCGGACGGACGTCGTCGTCCGGGTGCCGAGGTTGTACGTGTTGGCCGGCGCGTCGGCGTGCTCGACGACGTGGCACATCGCCTCGACGCACTCGGAGACGTGCATGTAGGACTTCTCCTGACGGCCGTCGCCGAGAATCTCCAGCTCGGCGGGGTCCTCGCGGAGCTTGTGGACGAAGTCGGGAACGACGGCGCCGCGCTGGAGCCGCGGTCCGACGATGTTGGCGAAGCGGAACGCCCAGACGGAGAAGTCGCGACTGTGGGCGTACACCGACAGCAGCGACTCCTCGGCGAGCTTGGCGGCGCCGTAGGCGCTGATCGGCTCCAGCGGGGCGTAGTCCTCCGGCGTGGGCCGCGGCGCCTCGCCGTAGACGGTCGACGAGGAGGTGAAGGCGACGTTGCGGCAGCCGACCGCGGCCATCCGTTCGACGACGTTGGCCGTTATCGCGGTGTTCAGCCGGAACTGTTCGTCGGGGTCGTCGGCGTCGACGGCCTTGTCGGCCGCGAGGTGGAACACGACGTCCGTCCGCTCGTCGACGGCCTCGGCGACGACCGCGGGGTCCTGCAGGTCGCCGGCGACGACCTCGGCGCCGTCCGGTACCCACGCCCGGCGGCCGTTACCGAACCGGTCGGCGACGACGACCTCGTTGTCGGCGACCAGTTCGTCGGCCAGATGCGAGCCGACGAAGCCGGCGCCGCCCGTGATACAGACGCGCTTCTCGGACAGTTCCATCACCCGCTCTGCGGGCGGCCCGTGCTTGGTCGTTACGGGTCTACTCGGAGAGGTGTTCAGACAAGTACCATCCAGCGAGCCAGTTTCTGCCGGCCGGTCAGCTGACTCCTGGCGGACTGAAAGGGCGAGGCGCTCTCGGCGAACCCCGGCGACGCAAGCCGCGAGGGACCGGAGGTCCCTCGGCCCGCTCGCGCGGCACCGCCGCGCGAGGACACTGCAGGGCGCAACGCGCCCGAAGCGCGTGGTTCGAAAGACGCGACGCGTCTTTCGTCAGTGCGGGAAATCTTCGATTTCCCGCTTGCGGCCAGAATCCGACGGATTCTGGCAACATCACGAGAGAGCTCCGCTCTCTCGAACGACAGCGAGCCGCGGGCAGCGAGGCGACTCCACGAGCGGATGACCACCCACGTCGGGCTGACGGCGCGGGCGCTCGGCGCCGACCGGGTCGTCGTCGCGGGCGCCGCCTCCGAGCCGAAAGCGACCGTCGAGGAGGTGGTCGACCGCTTCGGCGGTCCGTTCGCCGTCGAGACCGCCGACGGTCACCGCGCGTTCCTGCGAGAGTGGGACGGGGCCGTCGTCCACCTGACGATGTACGGGCTGCCGGTCCAGGAGGTCGAAACCGACATTCGGGAGGCCCACGCCGCCGGGCCGCTCGCGGTCGTCGTCGGCTCCGAGAAGGTCCCCTTCGACGTCTACGAGCGGGCCGACTTCAACGTCGCCGTGACGAACCAGCCGCACTCGGAGGTGGCCGGACTGGCGGTGTTCCTCGACCGGCTCTTCGAGGGCCGGGAACTGGACCGGGAGTGGGCCGACGCCGCCCACCGGATCGTCCCGAAGGAGACCGGCAAGCTCGTCGAGCCGGTCGACGAGTGACCGGGCGGCCGCGAGCGGCCACGGCCGGCGGCGAGCGGAGAGCCGCGAGCGGAAAGTTGCGAGCGGAGAGTTAAAGGGATTGGGCGGCGGATGGTCGGGTAATGGCTTTTGAGGACTTGCTGAACGACCCCGTGATCCAGAAGTACCTCCACGAGCTGGTCGGGCCGACGGGGATGCCGGTCGCGGCGGCGCCGCCGGACGGCGAGGTGACCGACG
>PXSC01000190.1 GCA_003023535.1 Halobacteriales archaeon QS_9_70_65
CATCCGGAAGGCGTCGCGGCCGGCGTCCATCCCCGCCGACCGGCGGCCGAACTTGTCCGCCATCGACGACTTCGAGAGGTACATCACGTGGCCGATCTGTCGGGCCAGCGCCAGCCCCTCGACGGGGCCCTCGTCGCTCGCGCGGCCGTCGGTGTCGAGGTCGCCGTAGTAGTCGCCGCCCTGCCAGTCGGGGTCGGTGGTGATGGCCCGGCGGGCGATTGCGTCCAGGGCGAGACACTGCGGGTCCAGGCGGGCGGCGGCGGCGATCACGAGCAGCCGGTCGACGTGGTCGGGGTGGCGCTTGGCCCACTCGAGGACGTTCATCCCGCCGACGGAGCCGCCGACGACGGCGTGGAGGTTCGGCACGCCCAGCTCGTCCAACAGGAGCCGCTGGGCGCGGGTCCAGTCGCCGACCGTCACCGCCGGGAACGCCGTGCCCCACGGCTCGCCCGTCTCCGGGTTCGTCGACGGCGGCCCCGAGGAGCCGTAACAGGAGCCCGGGGCGTTCGCACAGACGACGTAGTGGTCGGTGGTGTCGATGGCCTTGCCGGGGCCGACGATGTCGTCCCACCAGGCGTGGGCCTGGCCGGCGGTGTCGGCCCGGCGCCGGCCGCCGGCGACGTGGGCGCTGCCGGTCAGGGCGTGACACACCAGGACGGCGTTGTCGCCGGTGAACTCGCCGTACGTCTCGTAGGCGATCTCGAGGTCGGGAATCGACTCGCCGCACTCGAAGGTGAACGCCCCGAGCGAAACGCTGTCGGCGGTCATAGCGCGGCGTCGAGGTCGGCGACGATGTCGTCGACGTCCTCGATGCCGACCGACAGCCGCACGAGGTCGGGCGTGACGCCGCTGGCCCGCTGTTCCTCTTCGGTCAGCTGGGCGTGGGTCGTCGACGCGGGGTGGATGACGAGCGTCCGGGCGTCGCCGACGTTGGCGAGGAACTTCGCCACTTCGGTGTCCTCACAGACCCGCACCGCGGCGTCGTACCCCTCCTCGGGGCCGAAGGCTATCATGCCGCCATGACCGCCCGAGAGGTATTTCGAGGCGAGGTCGTAGGTCTCGTGGGACTCCAGGCCGGGGTAGGCGACCCACGACACCGCGGGGTGGTCGGCGAGGAACTCCGCGACGGTGGCGGCGTTCTCCGAGTGCCGCTCCATCCGCAGCGGCAGCGTCTCCAGCCCCTGCATCGTCGCCCAGGCGTCGAACGGCGACTGCCCGTCGCCGAGGCTGCGGACGCCGCGTTGGCGGGCCGCCTCGATCAGCGCGCGGCCGCCGAACCGCTCGCTGAAGTTGACTCCGAACGCCGGGTTCGTCCCGCCGACCTCCGGGTACCGCTCGGGGTACTCCTCGAACGGGAAGGAGCCGTCGGCGACGAGCACCCCGCCGACGGTCGTTCCGGAGCCGTGAATCCACTTGGTGGTCGACTCCCAGACGAGGTCGGCGCCGTGCTCCAGCGGCCGGCAGAGCGCCGGCGTCGCGAAGGTGTTGTCGACGAACAGCGGCACGCCGTGGTCGTGGGCGACCTCGGCGATCGCCTCCAGCGGCGGCGTCACCAGCGACGGGTTGCCGATCGTCTCGCAGTGGACGTAGGCGGTGTTGTCGTCGATGGCCGCCGCGTAGGCCTCGGGGTCCAGCGTGTCGACGAACCGCGCCTCGATGCCCCGCCGGCTCGCCGTGTGGGTGAGGTAGGTGTGGGTGCCGCCGTAGATGGACGACGCGAGCCGCTCTTCCAGCGCGTCGACGGTCGGGTTGGAGATGCGGGAGTAGACCTTCCCGTCGTCCTCGAGGGCGTACCGGTCGGCCGCGGTCTCGGCGTCGGGGAACTCGTAGGAGGAGGTCTGGTGGACGGGCGGGGCGGCGGCGCCGGTGTCGGGGTCCGGTCCCTGGCCGACGTGGAGACAGCGCGTCGCCAGCCCCAGCTCGTCCCGGCTCTCGTCGCTCATGTACATCGTGCATATACCTCCGCGTTTCTATAACCGGGAGTTACGGCAAGGCTTGCCGACCGCGCCGACACGTGAAGAAATCGTCTAAAGGATAAAATGTACCACTTGCGCACAACCGCCGTCGCGGGCCCGGTCGCTCGGCGACGGTCAGTACTCCTCGACGTCGACGATCTGTTTCGTCTCCTCGTGAGCGAGGTCCCCGTCCCCGGAGACCACCGGCGCGTCGAGTTCGCGCCCGACCGCTGCGATCAGTGCATCCATCCCGGAGAGGAATGGTCCCTGCGACCCCATTTCGTCCGCGATTTCCGCAGCGGTAACCGCGGTTCGCTCATCGACAGCGTGCACCTCGCCCCACAGGAGGGCCTCGGCGTACGCCGGGACCGGGAGGACGTACGCCTCACTGTCGTGCTCCTGGAGGTATTCACGTGTCGACTCGACGCCGTCGAGGTAGTCGATCAGGAACGTCGTGTCGAGAACCTTCATGCGTTCTCGCTCCGGCGGTGCATCCACTCCTTCGACTTCTTCTTGTATTCTTCGCGGACCTCGCGAGCGCGGTCGGCCCGCTCGTCGGACCACCGACCGAACCCGACAAGGAAGTCACGGTCACCGGCGGGTGAGAACATCCGCTTGAGGACGTCGTTGTAACTCTCACCATCTCGTCGCCGACGTTCGATTTCTTGCTTTACACTCTCGCTCACTCGGATCTGCTCATCTGCAGTGCCCATCGTACGTTGACGCTTAACGTTGACGATACTTTGTCTTTTGGCTCGGGGGAAGGGAAGCGGTGTGATCGGCACGGTCAGGGCGCCCGTAGGCCCGCAAGGAGCTGTGTCGTCCGACCACTTCCCGGGAGAAACCGCTGAGTCGCCGGGTTCGTGACGGATAGTCCCCGAATCGGCCGTTTCCACTCTTCGGCGCGACACAGCAACAACCTCCGGGCCACCGCTGCCAGCGAGGGCAGGGAAGTCTACAGCGATATTTCCCCTTCGCGCCGAGGGCCGCAGTACGACAACAAGCACTTAACCGACGCTCGGGGCGCTGCACCGTAGTTGTTGATTAAACGTAGCCGACGACACCGGCTCTCCCACCGTTCAGAGCCACGTCGAGATTAGACTCGAAACGTCGGGGTGATACTGCGTGCTGTAGTTGCCGGTCCCCTCGAACGCCTCGGTGAAGTCTTCCTCCGCCGGGGCGTCGCCGTCCACGCTGGACACCGTCGTTTGGACCGTCGCCGCGTACTTCGACGCATCCATCGTCGGTGTCAGCGTGTCGTAGTCACCAAGCGGACCGGTATCTCGGTTACTGTGGAGGTAATTGGACCACCCGGGGGCTTCACCGCTGACCTCGCCCGTGACCACCGGGGTCGACGCATCCTGTATCAGTTTCTTCCTTCCACCCTGAGATAGATAGTACCCTGGATCGCCGGTGTCTATCGGCAATGTAGACCGAGTGCCTCGACAGAGAGGGAACGACAAAGCGGCTCACAGCGAGTAAACGGCACGGCATTGCGCCTGTTCCGTACATAAACCGCCAGGTATCTCGCACGGTAGGCTCATCCGGCCGCCGGACGTACCGGGAATTAATGACGGACGGTGACGACCACGCCGACGAACGGGCGACCGACATCCCGCGGCGGGCGGTACTCGGTGCTGTCGGGGCCGCCGCCGGCCTCGGCGCGCTGCCGTCCGGGGTCGCCGCGCGGGGCGAGCGGGCGACCGATCCTTCCGTCGCCGCCCGCTCGCGCCGGAGCCGGCTTTACCCCGTCGAGTCGGACTTCCACGGCTCGACGCCACAGCGACTCCGGGCCAAGCGCGGCTGCTTCAAGCCCCGTGACCGGCCGATCTACGGCCCGACGGACGTCGACGCCCAGTCGGCCAACGGACGCATGGCGGCCGCGCTCAACGACGAGGGAACGGTGACGGTTCTCCGGTGGCCCCGCCCCTCGTTCTACGAGCAGCTGAAGTACTTCGCCGAGGGCCGCGACGCGGACGACGAAATAGTCGTCGCGCCGAACATGGGCGCGTTCCTCGGCGTCGCCGCCGACACCGGCGACGGCTTCGAGACCACCTGGCTGCGGGCCTTCGACGATATCGAACAGCGATACCGCAACGACCTCGATGGGTCGGACGCCGAGTACTCCGACGCGGTCGTCACCCGCTACGCCGACGACGAGCTGGGGCTCGTCGTCCGCGTCGAGGCCGTCGTGGTCCGCGAGACGGACGCCCTCGTCCGGCGCGTCCGGGTGACACGTCGCGGCGACTCGCCGGTCGAGGCCGCCCGGCTCGTCGCCTTCCAGAACCCCGGTCTCGTCGTCGGCAAGTTCCCGCAGTATCCCGTCCAGGACTGGTGTCTCGAGGAGGACAACGACCACCGCGCCCGCTACGTCGACCGGCTGGACGCCGTCGTCCACGACCGCAGCGG
>PXSC01000191.1:0-4720 GCA_003023535.1 Halobacteriales archaeon QS_9_70_65
CCGCCGGACATGCGGGACGAGGCGACCGCCTGAGGGCCCCCGCGAGGCGAGGCTTTTTATTCTCACCGCGTCACCGCCCGGCCGTGACGGACAGCCTCGACGTCGCGGTCAATCAGCAGGGTCTCCACACCCTCGAGGTCGACGACCGGTTCGAGGCCGACGGGTCGTTCGTCGTCAAGCTGATCAACCACGGGGAGGCGACGCACGTCCACCTCCATCTCGGCGACGACCTCTCGGAGGTCGCCCGACTGGAGGCGTCGAACCACTACGTCGAGAGCGGCCGGAGCCGGCGGGTGCGGGTGCGGGCGCTGGAGCCCGACGAGTGGCCGGCCGACACCGTCCGCGGGAAGCTGAAGGTGGTCGTCGCCCACGGCAACACTCGGCGGTTCGTCGACGTCGTCTTCGACCGGACGACCGACGACGACCACGTCGAGATCGACCCCGAACTGGCGGCCTCCGGGTCGTCCACGTCCGGGTCCGGCTCCGGCTCCGGGTCGCGGTCGACCGCCGGCGCCGGAACGTCGACGCTGCGGCTGATCCCCGTCGCCGCGCTCGGGGTCGTGGCCGTTCTGCTGGCGACCGGCGCGCTCGTCGGCACCGAGGTCGACCTCGCGCTCGGCGGCTTCGCCGTCGTCGCGGCGGCGCTGTGTGCCGTCAGCGCGTACCTACTCTAATCGTCGGTCGGGACGCCGCCGAGCCGGCCGTCCTCGTCGAACCGCTTGGCCCGGAGGAACCGCGCCCGGTAGCGGTTCGCGCCCTCGTAGACGTCGGCCTCGCGAATCTCGCCGGCCTCGCCGTCGGCGACGGCGTCGACGATCGCCTCCACCTGCTCCTTCTCGCTGGGCGTCAGCTCGAACTCGTAGGTCCGCGGCTGCTCGCCCTCCAGCTTCGTCCACTGGCGGGCGGCGGCGACGACCAGCGAACACGGCTCCCGGCAGGGGAACGCGCCGTCGCCGCCGTCGACGTCGAGGTCGGTGTCGTCGTCGTACTCCCACTCGCGGCGTTTCAGACACTGTGAGTCGTCGCAGCAGGCCTCGGCGACCCAGTTGACGTGTTCGTACCCCTCGCCGCGGTCCCACGTCCGGATGACGCCGTAGATGCCGGTCTGCCGTTCCATCGTCTCCCGCCAGTGGCTCACGTCGAGTTCGCCCCGCCGTTCGAGGTGCCAGTTGGTCACCGTCGCGGGGTAGACGACGTCGACCGCCCGGACGAGCGACCGGCCGTCGAGGTCGAGGAGCGCCCAGCCGGTCTGCAGCGTCGGCGCGGTCTTCAGCGGCCGGTAGCGCCCGCGGTCGTCGTACGTGACCAGCTCGCGGGCCGAAAGCGGATCGGCGTAAACCTCCAGCTCGCCGACCGGTCGGTCGGCGTCGTCCTCGTGCCGGACGGCGTAGGTCCGGCGGCCGTCGTCGCCGAGGGTGACCTCGACGGCCAGCTCTCCCCACGAGGCCTCGACGCCGTCCGCCAGCGCCTCGTAGCGGTCGGGGACGGAACGGTCGTCGGCGCCCTCCAGCCAACGGAGAAACGCCGTCTCGACCTCCGGGCGGTCGACCTCCCGCCAGTAGTGCCAGTTGGAGACGAACCAGGGGTTCTCGGCGACGACCGACCGCAGGCCCGGCTCGTCGAGGCCCGTCTCGGCGTCGCCGGGCGTCTCGAACCGGTAGCCGTCCTCGCCCCGACGGACGCGGAGGCCGTCGCAGTCGACGCCGTCGTCGGCCACCGTGACGAGGGCGTCGACCTGTCGGTCGTTCACGTCAGTCACCCGTACCCGCGTCCGCGCCGGTCCCGGCGTCGGTCCCGGCGACGCGGGTCCGGCGCCGGACCGTCTCGACGGCGTCGCCGACGTCGGCGCCGGCCCCCGCGGCCCGCTCCAGGATGACCTCGGCCATCAGCGCCTCCGTACCGACGGCGCCGGCGTACCAGACGTCGTGGCCGTCGACCTCGGCGGGGGTCTCCCACCCCGTCCGGTAGTCGTCGGTCAACCCCATGTCCTCGGGGATGTCCTCCTGGGTGTGGTAGCCGTCGGCGACGAACAGCGGGACGACGCGTCCATGAACAGCGCTCGCACCTCCTCGAAGCGGTCCCGCTCGGCGATGCGGTCGGCGTGGTACTCGATGGCCTTCGCGGAGTTCTCGTTGCGCTCGGTGCCGTGGCCGACGACCGCGAGGCCGACCCCGCCGTCGAATTCCGTTCGACTCGCCCGGGAGTCCGGAGAATCCGAGCGCTCCCCGACGTCGGGGTCGCCGGTCACCGTCTCCGCCCGCCGGACGATGACGTCGCTCATCGCGTCGTGGGTGCCGACCGGCCCGCAGTAGTGGACAGTTTTGCCGACGTCGGTCGCCTCCAGGGTCGTATGCGTCGCGCTCGTCCCGTCGGAGTCCCAGGCCGCCTCGTCCCAGCCGTCGAGCCGGAGCTCGCGGGGGATGACCTGTTCCGTGAAGTACCCCTCGGAGATGAACAACGGGACGACGTACACCTCCTCGGCCTGGACCGTCCGTAGCGCCTCGCGGAACGACGGCTCCTCCTTCCAGAAGGCGGTCCGCACCTCGTCGAAGACGCCGGTCAGCCCGCTCTTAGGGGCTTCGGGACCCGGCCGGATTGCTGGTAGCCACGGACGGCGTCTCGGTCCGGGGCTACCCGTCGTGTTCGAACGTCTGGACCTCGACGGTCCGGCCCTCGGGGTCCGCCGCGAAGCACTGGTAAATCTCGTAGCGGTCGTTGTAGCACGGCGGCTCCTCGACGGCGGCCCCGAGGTCGCCGGCGAGCCGGTCGACGGCCGCCCGGGAGTCGACGACGACGGTGACGATCCCGTCGGTTTCGGCGGTCTCTCGGGCGCAGAAGCCGACCCGGAAGTTACCGAACCGCAGGATGGTGCAGTCGGGCTGTTCGAGCCACACCTCGGCGCCCACGTCCCGGTAGAACTCGACGACCGCTTCGGGCCGTTCGGTCCCGAAGAAGACGATGCCGTCCATACCGGCGGCTCGGCCGGCGGGGACAAAACCCCGTCGCCGCGGGACCGACAGCTCGATGTGCCGGCGGCGCGAGCCGACGCGCATGACCGTCGCCGCCGAGACCCGGGAGGCCGTCCGCGACCACCCGTTCCTGGAGACGGCGCTGCGCGCCGGCATCGTCAACTACACCGCCGCCGCCCGCTTCCTCGACGTGGGCGAGGAGGAGGCCGTCGCGGCGGCGCTGCGCCGTTACGCCGCCGACCACGACCACGCGCCGCCGGACCACCGGGCGAGCGTCTCGATGCGGTCCGGCGTCGGTCCTGCCGACGCCGACGCCGACGCCGGCGGTCTGCTGTCGGTCGGCGGGACGGCCTTCGCGGCCGACGGCGGCGACCGCACGGCCGTCCTCGCGGAGGGCGACGTCGGGGCGGCGGCGCTGGCCGACGTCCTCGGGCGGCTCCGGACCGCTGGCGTCGGCGTCGAGGCCGCCGCTGCCGCCGACGGGACGCTCGCGGTCGTGGTGGGGCGCCGGGACGGCGCCGACGCCGTCCGGGCCGTCGAGGCGGCGCTATGAGAACGGGTCGCGTACAAGCGACGGGTTGAAAGCCGACGGGAGTCGACCCTCGGGCATGACGCTCCGCGTGCTGAACACCCTCTCCGGCGAGCGCGAGCCGTTCGAGCCGGCCGACCCCGACGACGTGCTGCTGTACTACTGCGGGCTGACCGTCTCGGACGACCCGCATCTCGGCCACGCGCGGACCTGGGTTCACGTCGACACCATCCACCGGTGGCTCGAGCACCTCGGCTACGACGTCCGCCACGTCGAGAACGTCACGGACGTCAACGAGAAGATCGTCGCCCGGGTCGGCGAGCACGACGGCGACGGGACGCTCGGCGACGACGAACGCGAGGTCGCCGCGACGTTCATCGACCGCCTGCTGGCGGACATGCGGTCGCTGAACCTCCGGCGCGCGGAGGTCCACCCTCGCGTCACCGAACACGTCCCGGAGATAATCGACCTCGTGGAGACGCTCGTCGAGGAGGGCTACGCCTACGAGTCCGACGGCTCCGTCTACTTCGACGTCACGGCGTTTCCGGATTACGGGAAGCTGTCGAACCAGCGGCTCGACGACGTGGAGGCCCAGGGGCCCGAGGCGGAGCGCGCCGAGAAGCGACACCCGGCGGACTTCGCGCTGTGGAAGGCCGGCGGCGTCGACGCCGCCGCAATCGAGGAGCACCGCCACGACGACCGCGACTACGAGGCCGCGGCGCCGACCGGCGAGACCTGGGAGTCGCCGTGGGGCGAGGGCCGCCCCGGCTGGCACGTCGAGTGCTCGGCGATGTCGATGACCCACCTCGGGGAGACGCTCGACATCCACATGGGCGGCCGCGACCTCGTGTTCCCGCACCACGAAAACGAGATCGCCCAGAGCGAGGCCGTCACCGGCGAGCCGTTCGCCCGCTACTGGCTGCACGCGGACCTCCTCGAGATGGACGCCGAGAAGATGTCCTCGAGTCTCGGCAATTTCGTCCCCGTCGACGAGGCCGTCGAGCGGTTCGGCACGAACCCGCTGCGGATGTTCTTCCTGTCGGCGTCGTACAACTCGACGCAGACCTACAGCGACGCCGCCGTCGAGGAGGCCATCGAGCGCTGGGGACGGCTGGCGACCGCGTACGACCGGGCGACCGACGCCTTGGCCGGCGCCGACGCCCGCACGACGGCCGACTCGGCGCTCGGCGACCGGGCCGCCGAGAGCCGCGAGGCCTTCGCC
>PXSC01000191.1:4729-5610 GCA_003023535.1 Halobacteriales archaeon QS_9_70_65
CTCGTCCTCGACGTCCGCGAGCGGGAGCGGGCGGCCGGCAACTACGACCGCGCCGACGCCCTGCGGGACGACCTCGAGGCCCTCGGTATCGACGTCCAGGACACCGACGACGGCCCGACGTACGACCTCTGAGCCGACGGCCGCCGTCGCCGCCGGCCGCTCGCCCGCGCCGGTGGTGTTCAGATAAGAGGTCATAGAGAGTCTGAAGACGGAGAAAGCCCTCGGCGCTGTCGAGTGCTGCTCGCGGGCCATGCGCGGCGCTCCGCGCCGCGAATTCGAGGCGGTGAACCCGCCTCGCACGGCCCGCTCGCACGGCCCGAGGCGACTCCGTCACCTCGCTGCCCGCGGCTCGCTGTCGTCCGAAAATCGGAGAGTTTCGTGATCACGGACGACCGGAGGTCTTCCGAACGACGCGCTTCGGGCGCGGTGCGCCCTGCAGTGTCCTCGCGCGGCGCAGCCGCGCGAGCGGCCCGAGGGACCGCCGGTCCCTCTCTGCTTACGTCGCCGGGGTTCGCCGAGAGCGCCTCGCCCGTTCAGTCCACCAGGATTCAGTTGACTGGCCGGCCGAACCCGAGCGGTCGTTCGACCGCATCTGAATGCTACCCCGCGCCCGTCACAACGATAATGTGCGACGGTGCCGTACCGTGCATGCAACACGGGTGCACGTCGAACGGACGGAGGGCCGCGGCGTCGCGGCCTACGAGGGGTACACCGACGCCGAGCGGCGCCGTCACATCCGGGAGACGGCGGCGGCGCTGGACTGCCGGGTCGCCCACGTCAACTCGACGGCGAGCGGCGGCGGCGTCGCCGAGATGCTCGGCTCGCTCGTCCCGCTGCTGGACGACGCCGGCGTCGAGACGGACTGGCTGGTGATGGACGCC
>PXSC01000192.1 GCA_003023535.1 Halobacteriales archaeon QS_9_70_65
GCTCGTCGACCTCGGGCGGACGGAGTTCGACGCCTGCGTTTCGGTGAAGCCCTCGCAGCTCGGGCTGGACGTCGGGGAATCAGTCTTCCGGGAGAACCTCGGGCGGGTCGTCGACGCCGCCGCCGATCACGACCGTTTCGTCTGGGTCGACATGGAAGACTACACGACGACCGACGCGACGCTGGACGCCTTCGAAACGCAGGTCGAGCGCCACCCCGAGATGGGGCTCTGTCTGCAGGCCAACCTCAGGCGGACGCCCGACGATCTCGAGCGGCTCGCGTCGCTGCCGGGGAAGGTCCGGCTCGTGAAAGGCGCCTACGAGGAGCCGCCGGACGTCGCCTACACCGACAAGACGCGGATCGACGAAGCCTACCGGGAGCTGTTGGAGCAGGCCTTCCGGACGTTCGACGGCGTGGTCGGTGTCGGGAGCCACGACCCGGAGATGCTCGGGCTGGCGGCCGACCTCCAGGAGGAGTACGGCACCGACTACGAGGTCCAGATGCTGATGGGCGTCCGCGAGGACACCCAGCGGGAACTGGCGGCCGACGGGGTCCCGGTCTACCAGTACGCGCCGTACGGGACGCGGTGGCTGTCGTACTTCTACCGCCGGGTGATGGAGCGGAAGGAGAACGCGCTCTTCGCGCTGCGAGCGGTCGTCAACGGGTAGTCGAGGGTCAGTCGTCGATCGCCTCGGTCTCGTCGGCCCTGGCGACCGGGCCGCCTTCTGTCACGTCGATGGCGATGCCGGGGTCGGTGTTTTCGCCGAAGCCGGCGCTGAGGATGCGCGTCAACGCGTCCTCGACGTTCTCGTCGACCTCGGTGTAGCGGTCGGATTCGACCTCGACGACGTAGCCGGTCGTGATGTTGGGCGCCGTCGGCATGAAGAGCACGTCGCGGCCGTCGGGGGTCGTCTTGCCGGTCTTGAAGGCGGTCATCCGCATCCCGTCCCATACTTCGAGCTTGACCGGTGTCTGGAGGTCCTCGGGCCCAGAGACGGCGGTCTCGACGGCCATCTTCGAGGCGTTGTAGACGACGCGGAGCCCCGGCACCTGGTTCATCAGGCCGTCGAGGGCGGTCTCGAGGAGGTCGCCGACCGTGGTGCGCATCAGGTAGCCGATCGAGAGGACGAGCATCGCGAAAAGGATCAGGACGATCCCGACCCGAAGGGTAACGATTGCCCCGTCGGACAACTCCGAGTTCAGGATCGGGGTCGACGTGATCGCCTGGTCGGACAACACCATTTCCAGAAACGGGATCGACGCGATCGCCCGGTAGATGACCGCGAGCACGTAGATGACGACGAGCAGCGGTACGATGATGATGAGCCCGCTCGCGATGTCGCGTTTCCACGAGGACGGCAGCATTCGTTTACGTCATTTGACTACCCTGTATTCAGGGCTTCGACACTCCAGTCGCCAAGGATCCCGCCCCCGGTCAGCGGTCCGTACGACGTCATCCGTGGGCGGCGACACAGTGGTGCCGGTGGCCTTTCCCGGCGGCGTCGCCTCGAGCCCGGTATGGACGTCTTCGTCTACGGAACGCTCCGGGATCCGGACCGCGCCCGCGAGGTGGTCGGCCACGCCGATTTCGGTCCCGACGCCCGACTCGTCGGGCTCGGTCGGGTCGAGGCACGCTACCCGACGCTCGCGCCGGGCGGCGAGACCGACGGCCGGGTGCTGCGGCTCCGCGGGGGCGACCTCGCGGCCCTCGACGCTTACGAGGGCGTCGACCGAGGACTCTACGCCCGCGTCCGGATGCCGGACGGCGACGGCGGCCTGTGGAGCTACGTCGGCGACCCGGCGGCGCTGGACGCCGGAGTCACGTGGCCGGGCGACGGCCCCTTCCGGGCGCGGGTCGAGCGGTACGTCGACCGACACGACGTCCGCGTCGAGCGGTAGCGAGCAGGCGAAACGGCGAGGTGACGACGGCCCGTGTTCCGCGCTCCCGCCCCGGCGGACCGTCGGCGCTCGTCAACGCATACGGCCGCTGGTCGCGTTCCGGTATATGAACCCTCGGCGACGGCCGCCGCTCAGAAGGAGACGTTCGTCTCGGTGCCCTCGGTCGCCCCGTCGAGGCCGTCCTCGGTCACCTCCTCGGTGAACCGCGCGCCGGTCTCGGCGCCCGGAACGGCGTCGGCGAACGCGCTGCGGAAGCGCTCGCTGACGCGGCGGGCCCCCGTTTCGGCCTCGACGGCCCGCCGGTACCGCCGAACCGTCGACTCGGCGACGCCCAGCCGGTCGGCGATTTCCGCCGTCGACCCGTCGGCGAGGTGATCCCGGAGGTCGGCCAGGTCGAAGGGGTCGGTGTCCGTCTCGCGGACGAGATGGAGATCCATCCGAGCGCGGAACGCCTCCCGCGGCGAGACGTCGAGCGCCGCGGCGATGTCGTCGTCGCCGTCGTCGTCGTAGAATCGCCTGACGACGGTTGCCAACTCCGTGTCGGACAGCTCCGTCTCGAACTCGTGGTCGGCACGCATCCGCTCGATTATCTCGACGAGACGCTTCTGCGAGGCACCCTCGTGGGTCAGCGAGCCTCGTGACTCCTCTTGGGTCTCGGTGACGGTGTCCTCGTCGGCGACCTCTCTAAAGATGTCCCGGAGTTCGTCGGTACGTTCGGTCACGTGGACTCCGGTGTTCGCGTTTTCACCACATAAACCCGGCGCCGAACGTCCGCTGGCGTGACCCGTGGGTGGTGCCGTAGCGACCATCGGGGTGACACATAGCGAGCGGAAGCCCGCCCGTTCGCGGTGGGTGCAAGCGACAGCAGATTGCAATACCCTGCGGGGGTCGCTCGCCCGCAACCCCCACATTTACTCATCGGGCATGGTATCGTGTGACAAGCAAGTCGGGAAACGTGGAGTTGGATGGGTGTCTCCGGCAGCAAAAAGCGAGCCTGCCCGCACTTGCCACCGCGACACCGGACTGGAATGGCGGTGAGGTCGATGGCCCGGCCTGCGGCCACCCGAGAGAACACGACGGTGGAACCATTGTGCCGTCTCATCGACGGCGCGAGGTTGCCACACTCACGCTGGATTGCCGTGGCTGTTTGCCGGGACGGCCGCTCACGGTCGGGCGGTCGATGCGGTATCGACTCGCGGCAATCAGTATCAGACCGTCAGCCGCCACTCGTCGCCGTCGGACTCGACGACGCCGTGAGCGGCCAGCCCCTCGAGGGCGTCGGCGACGACGTCCGGCGGGGCCTCGACCCGGCGGCCGAGTTCCTCGGGCGTCGCCGTCCCGGTCGCCAGCCCCCGGAGCAGTTCGCCGTAGAAGCGGCCATCGACGCCCTCGAAGTGGGCGCTGATGTCGTCGAGCGTCTCGGTCAGCCGGCCCTGGACCCACCGCTGGGCCATCGACAGCTCGTTCTCCAGCCGCTCGAGTCGCCGGAGGTCCGACGCCAGCGACGAGAGTTCCTTTCTCTCGTCCGCGCGGCCGCCGGCGCGGTCGACGTCGATGGAGACGTACCGGCAGGTAGTGATGTCCAGGTTCCGCGACGCCGAGTAGGCGCTTTTGGTGCCGAAGTCGTACGGCGAGACGTTGACCTCAAGCCGGAGGTTCCGCGCGATCGAGAAGTACTTCCGGCGGCCGTCGTCGACGCGGGACTCGACGAGCCCCGCGTCGTCGAGCCTCTGGAGGTGGTCGATGACCGCCTTCGGGCTGACGCCCAGGTAGTCGCTGATCTCGGTGACATAACAGGGCTTGTTGGCGAGAAGCCGGAGGATCCGCCGCCGGTTCTCGTTGCCGAGCAGATCGAGGAACGCCGCCGAATCCATCGAGCCGAACTTCGCGCCGCGAAGAAAAAAGGGTGACGCGAACCGGTCGGCTAACGCGCCCGCTCGTCGTTGCCGTCGTCGCCGGCGCCGCCGCCCGCTTCGTCGTCGCTGTCGTCGCCATCGTCGCCGGCGTCGCCGTCGCCGGCGTCGCCGTTGCCGCCGCCCGCTTCGCCGTTGCCGCCTGCCTCGTTGTTGCCACCGCCCGCTTCGCCGTTACCGCCGCCTGCGTCGTCACTTCCCCCACCCGCGTTTCTCGCGCCGTTACCGTTGCTGCCCCCGCTCGCGTCGTTCCCGTCGTCGGAGCGGTTGTCGTTTCCCGATCCGTCCGCGGGACGATCGTCGTCCGTCCCGTTTCGGTCGTCGGAGGCGGTCCCGTTGCCCGGCGGGTCGCCGGAAGCCGACCCATTGGCCGCCGGCGTCTCGCCGTCCCGGCCGGGCGAGTTCGAGCCGTTCGTTCCGGCGCCCGAACCGGGGACATCGTCCGGTGGCCCGGCGTCGGCGGGCGCGCCGATGCCGCCGGCGACCTCGGGGGCCGCGCTGCGCCGGATGTCGGCGGCGTCGTCCCGTATCGCCGCCATGCCGGGGACGTCGATGCCCGCGGCCTCGGCGGCACGCTCCGTCCGCTCGACCGACGCCGCCAGCTCGGCGGCGCCGACGGCGACCTCGGCCGCGATGGCCCGTCGTTCGACGGCCCCGCCGTCGTCGAACTCCTGCTGGCGCGCCTCGAGGCGGCGCTCCCGCGCCTCGAGCGTCTCGCGTCGCTGTTCGGCGAGCCGGCGGCGCTCCTCCGGGTCGTCGGTCCGGTTCCACGCCGCGACGAACACGCCGTCGTCGACTTCGCTGGCCGCCTCGGCGCTGCTGGCCTGCATGAACGACGACACCGACGCGCCGAGGCTGACGTTCTCGCCGGCCCCGTCGGCCTGCGCCGTCGACCCCGTCGCGCCGCCGGCCGCGGCGGCCCCCAACAGCAGGACCGCCGCGACGACTCCGACCACGACAGCGATTCGTTTCATTACCCGACCGTGCACCCTTCATGGATAAAAACCCGCCTTCCGTTCTCACCGTTCATCCCGCCGACTCGAAGCCGCAGCGAAGCGCAGAGAGTTCATCGAGCGAGGAGAACGCCCCAGCGCCGCTCGCGGTGCGGCGCGGCATGTTCGAACGGTTCTCGAGCGGTTGCCACCTGGGACGACTCTACGTCGAGCCACACGAGAGCGAGCGGGCGGCGATGCAGCGGGCCGAACACGAACGCGTCGGCGAGCAGTTATACGACGACGCCGACGGCCCGGAGCCGCTCGTGATGAAGGTCGGCTCGACGCACCCCCGGTCCACGGCGCCGAGGGCGTTCCCGGGCGGACGCTCGCGCCGCCGGCGTCCGTCCTGGCGGCGGCGGGCGTCGAGACCCCGCCGGCGCTCGACGAGGTGCTGCTGGCGAAGACCGACCGGGGCGCCCGGCTGCTCGACCTCGGCTCGGTCGACCCCGCGGGATTTTAGACGGCCGCGGCCGTCGTTCGGCCGATGCTCGACGACCTCCTCGGGCGGACCGAGCTGAAAGAACGCATCACGGAGCTGGAGACCGAACGGGAGAGCCTCCGTGCGCAGCTGGACGCCGAACAGGAGCGCCGCTCGGAGGCCGCCCGCAAGCGACAGGACGCCGAGGAGCGGGTCAACCGCCTCGAGGACCGCATC
>PXSC01000193.1 GCA_003023535.1 Halobacteriales archaeon QS_9_70_65
CACCGCCAGCCGTCGTCGGTCTCCTCGACGGCCATCTCGGAGTAGGTGACGGCCTTGATCTCGCGGGCGTCGACGGCGTCGACGGGGACGCCGCGGGCGTACGCCTCCGCGACCCAGGTGCCGTTCCAGTGGACCGCCACCTCGTGGTCGGTCGGCAGCACCCCGTCGGCGTCGCGGCGGTAAACGAGTTCGTCGAGGTAGTCGAACAGCAGCGCCTCTCGGGAGTCGGCGCCGACGCCGAAGCCGAACCGCTCGCCGGCCGCCGGCACCGCCTCGCAGTGGGCGGCGGTGAACCCGGCTCCGGCGGCGGCGAAGGTCTCGCCGAGGGAGTCGCCGGTTGCCTCGACGGCGACGTCGGCGATGTGTCGTCGGAGTTCGAACCGCCCGGCCGTCCGCCCCCCGTCACCGCGGTCGTTGTCGTCCATCGACCGGGTCGAACCGCCGGACGGACGAAAGGCTTACGTGATTGCAGGCGAGAGAGCCCCGCCCTTGAGGGCGGGGACGAATCGCCGTCATCGTCTATTTTCGATGCGAGGCGAGGTCTTGGATGCCCTCCGCGCATTTCTTTCTGTATTCGACGCGGCACGTCCGCGCTCATGCCGGGACGATCGGACAAACTCGATGCATCCGACCGACGCCCGACGGTACCCCGTCGGGATACGTCGGTACCGGTAGCAACACAGGTACCTCCGAATCCGCCGACGAACGGCGTAAGCCCCGAGGAAACGACGGGACACGTCGTTCCGAGGAGAGGAGTAACGGCCACCTGGCACGGCCAGCGGAGACCGCTCCGCGATGGGTTGAATCCCCGACAGGGACCCGGCCCCTCCACGAACCTGGAAACTCCCGACCCGGCGCGGTGCAGTGCGGGCGCGGGAATCCTCGCCCTTTAGGGCGGGGAGGATCTCAAGCGACGATGGAGGGCGGTGGAGTTATATCCGACCCATTCATAAGGAACGGTAGTGAGTGTCACGGTCGATACACGCCTCGTCGACACCGGCGACGACGACTTCGTCGACGAGGCGTGGGAGTTGAAGGAGCGCATCCGACGCGAGGAGGACGTTCTCAAGCAGCGTCACGGCTTCTTCACCGACGCGTACCGCCGCTCGAAGGCGTACCTCCTGGTCGAGCCAGGGTACGACGACGGCGCCGTCGTCGGCTTCGCCGCCACGCGGCGGGACGGCTACATCCTCTTTTTGGCGGTCCACCCGGACTACCGCGGCGAGGGGTTCGGCCGCCGGCTGGTCGCGGCCGTCGCCGACGACCACGGCTCGGTGACCTGCCACGCCCGGGCGACCAACGAGGCGGCGCTGGCCTTCTACCAGCACCTGGGCTTCGAGATTCAGCGCCGCGTCGACGGCTACTACGAGGACGACGGCGACGCCTACTACCTCCGGCTCGGCGACGGCGGCATCACGGAAACGCTGTCCCGGTTCATGCCGGGCGGGTAGCCGGGGAGTGTTCAGATGAGAACTCGTAGAAGGGCTCGAACGCACACAGAAAGCCCTCGGCGCTCTCGGCGAACCCCGGCGACGTGAGCACTGCAGAGCGCAACGCGCCCGAAGCGCGCAACGAGCCGCGGGAGTCGAGAGCGCCTCGCCCGTTCAGTCCGCCAGGAGTCAGTTGACCGGCCAGCAGAAACTGGCTCGTCGATCGGTGCGTGTCTGAATGCCGTCGGTAGCCGAGAGCAAACCCTTTTTCGGCCGACCTCCGAACGCCGGGGCATGGACGGCCGCACCCGCGAGTACCTCCGCGGTCGGTTCGGCGATCACTACCGGCGGGCATCGGTGTCGCCGCCGCCGGCCACCAACGAGCGCGAGTGGGGGTACATCACCTGGAGCGACGGCAGCACGACGATGATTCGGCACCGCTCGCATCTGGATCTCGTCGGCGGCGGCGACCTCGGGGACTTCCTGGCGGGCGAGCGGCCGCGACACGCCTACTTCTCGGCGGGCCGGTACGACGATCCCGGCGCCGGCAGCATGGGTCGGAAAGGGTGGCGCGGCTCGGACCTGGTGTTCGACCTCGACGCCGACCACCTGCCGGGCGTCGACCCGGAGACGGACGCCGCGGCTACCACGTCCACGTCCGGGACCCCGGTGTCGCCGAGCTGGACCGGCGGGCACGGCGAGAGGTGGTCGACTACCTGCTCGGGGAGGACGTCGCGTTCAACGACGTGGTGCGGACGGAGGCCGTCGCCGGCAGCGCCGGCCGTTCGTCGCCGGCCCAGAAGCGGTCGCTACCGGACGGAGGGTGGGCCGGCCGGACCCGCGACCGGCTCGAGACGTTCGTCGACGAGCTGCTCGCGGCCGAGGAGTCGGCGGCCCTCGAGCAGCTCCGGAGCTTCGACGGCATCGGCGAGGGGAAAGCGACGGCGGCGCTGTCGGCCGCCCGCGACAACCGGGCGGCGCTGGCGTCGGGCAACGTCGACGTCCACCCGGCGGTGTACGGCCTCGCGCGGAAGCTGTTCGAGCGGGTCGTCGCGGAGGAGGCGGCGCCGATCGACGAGCCGGTGACGACGGACATCAACCGGCTCATCCGGCTGCCGGGGAGTCTCCACGGCGGCAGCGGCCTCGCCGTCCGCCGCATCGACCGCGCCGACGTCGACGACTTCGATCCGCTGGTCGACGCCGTCCCGGAGACGTTCGTCGGCAACGACATCGCCGTCTACGTCCGGGAGCCGACGACCGTCGAACTCGGCGGCGAAAGCTTTAGTTTCCCCGAGGGTGTCCACTCGGTGCCAGAGTACGCGGGCATCTTCGCGATGACCCGCGGCCACGCGACCAAGGCCGGAGAATGAACCTCGACGAACTCCAGTCGGTGCAGGCTCGCGAACGACGGTCCAGCGACCTCCAGCACCTGCGACCGTCGTTCTACCGGGAGGTCGGCGAGTTCGTCGAGCGGCTCTCCGAGAAGCGCGCCCGGGCCGTCGAGGCGGCCGACGATCCCTTCTCCTCGCCGGAGGTGCGGCGGCTCACCGACGACATCGAAACCGCCGAACGGACCGTCGAGGCGGTTTACGAGCGCCGGGTCGGCAAGGTCGTCAAGAAGGCCTCCATCGCCGCCGCCGGGATGCCCGTCGACGACGACGGCCTCACCGACGAGGAGGAGGAACTGTTCGAGGACCTCGTCGCCCGCATCGAGCGGAACCGCGAGGCGGTCCTGTCGGCGACCGACGGCGAGGGGCCGTCGGTGTCGTGTTCGGTCGACCCCGGGGCCGGCGCGGGCGCGGGCGCGGGCGCGGACGCGACCGCCAGGACCGACGCCGCGTCGCCGACCGAGGCCGACCCCGGACGCGACTCGTCGCCGGTCGAGTCCGACCCGTCGCCGGCGGGCGCCGACGCGGCGGACGCCGACGTCAGCGCCGCGGACCTGATGGGGACCGACGCCGCTTCGTCCGACGGGGCGGCGGACGGTCCGACGGACGCGGCGCCGCCCACGGCGTCGGCGGACTCGACCCCCGATTCGTCGGAGGTGCCGGCTACCGCGCCGCCGGCCGACGACCCGCCGGCGCCGGCGGCGTCGCCGGAGCGAGCGGAGGCCGACGCCGACGTCGGTCCCGGTCCCGGAGCCGACGCCAACGCCGAGGACCGGACGACCGACCCTGCGGACGGCGGCAGGTCGTCGATTCCGGGGCTGCCGCGGACGACGGTCCGGATCACCGACGACGTCGGCGAGGTGGTCGGCGCCGACGACCGGGACTACGACCTCGGCGCCGGCACCGTCGTCACGCTGCCGGAGCCGAACGCCGACGTGCTGGTCGACAAGGACGCCGCCGAACGACTATAGGAACGACCGGACGGCGTCGTTGAACCCGGCCGGCCGCTCGAGCATCGCCACGTGTGCTGCCGCCGACAGTTCGACGCACTCGCAGTCCGGCAGCTCCGCCGCGAGGTACTCGTGGAACCGAGGTGGCGTCATCGGGTCGTGTTCGCCACAGAGCGCCAGCGCCGGGACGTCGACGGCCGCCAGCCGGTCCCGGACGTCGAAGGCGTCGCAGGTGTGGAAGTCCCGCCGGGTGACGGCCCGGCCGGTCGCGAGCAGGCCCCGTTCGGAGACGTCCGTCAGCTCGTCGT
>PXSC01000194.1:0-1030 GCA_003023535.1 Halobacteriales archaeon QS_9_70_65
GGTCGGCGACCGCCCGGGCGCGGTCGCCCGGCGCGAACTCCTCCAGGTCGGCCTTCCGGCCTTCGGCCTTCGAGACGACGGTGCTGGCGACGCAGACGACGTCGCCGTCGGCCGGGTCGACCCGCTCGGCGACGAGCGCGGCGAGGTCGTCGCCCGCCCGCACCTCCGGCAGTCCCTCGACGGCGGACACCTCCATGCGCGACGCTGGGGGTCGCCGGGCCAAGAGCGTCGCGGTTCCGGCGGGACGGCGCGAGATACGACGGCTACGGGCGTCTCGCCACCGACGTGGAGGCCGCCGTCGTCGCCTGGCCTCCGACGCCGCCCGGGGCTGCTGTCGGTCTGCCGGCACGGCGCGGCCGACCATGCCGAACTGGCCGCCCGGACGGACCGTCGGCTCGGTGCGACGACCGAAGAGTATTAAGTCGGTCCGGAATGGTGATACGCCGATGGGCCTCCGGCTCCTCAGCTACAACGTCCGGTACGCCACGCTCGACGACGGCCCGGACGCCTGGTCCGAGCGGCGCGACGGGGTCGCCGACCTCGTCCGGTCGGCGGCGCCGGACGTCGTCTGCTTCCAGGAGGTCTGGGAGACGCAGTTCGAGGACCTCGCCGACCGGCTGCCGGACTACGCCTGGGTCCGCGAGCGGACCTCCAGCGGCGAGCACACGCCCGTCGCCTACCGGACCGACCGGCTGTCGGTCGTCGACCGGGAGGTCTTCTCGCTGTCGGAGACGCCGTCGGACCGTCACGCGATGGACTGGGAGACGACCGTCCCCCGCGTGACGACGGCGGCCCGCCTCCGGGGCGACGACGCGGCGTTCGTCGCCGCCAGCACGCACCTCGACCACGGCAGCGAGCGGGCCCGACGGCGCGGGGCGACCCTGCTGGCCGAGCGGTTCGGCGATCGGCCCGTTCCGACGGTGATGGCCGGCGACTTCAACTGCACGCCGGCCGACCCGCCGTATCGGGCGATGACCGAGGCGGGATTCCGGGACGCCCGAGACGACGCCGACGCCTCGGCCGGCCCCGA
>PXSC01000194.1:1152-8092 GCA_003023535.1 Halobacteriales archaeon QS_9_70_65
TTGACGATGGCCGACTACGCCACCGTGGTGGTGATCGCCCTTCTCGCTCAGCTGGCGGTGCTGCCCGGCGAGAAGGCGCAGTTCATCGTCGCGGCGCTGTCGACCCGCTACCACCCGCTGGGCGTCGTCGCGGCGGCCGGGGCGGCCTTCGCCGGCTGGACGGCGCTGGAGATCTGGTTCGGCAGCGCGCTGCAGGCGCTGCCGCCGGTCGTCCTCGACGCGATCACCGCCGCGCTGTTTCTGATCTTCGCGGTCCTGCTGGTGCGGTCGGCGCCGAACCCCGGTCAGGACATCGCCGCCGCGACCGACGGGGGCCTCGAGGTCATCGAGGACGTCCGGCTGCCGGTCGTCGACCGGAAGGTGCCGGACGCCCTCGGCGGCTACCTCCCCATCTTCGCGCTGATAGCCGCCGGCGAGTTCGGCGACAAGACCCAGCTCGTCACCATCGGGCTGGCCGCGCAGTACGGCGCCACCTCCGCCATCTGGGTCGGCGAGATGGCCGCCATCGTTCCGGTCAGCCTGGCGAACGCGTACTTCTTCAGCCGGTTCGCCCACCTCTTCGAGGTGCGGACGGCACACTTCCTCGCCGCCGGGCTGTTCGCTTTCTTCGGGTTGGACACCGTCCTGGCGAGGGCGACCGGCGTCTCGGTGTGGGAGACGGCCGTCGAGGCGGCTGCCGACGTCATCCTGGCGGCCGTGTAGCGCTTCGCCGGGCGGGCCGAACCGTTTTGTCCGCCGGACCCCGATACTCGTGTATGACGACCCACGTCGCCGTCGTCGGCGCTTACGGAAGCGCCGGCGTCGCGGCCGCCGAACGGCTCGCCGACGCGCCGGAAGTCGAGTTGACGCTCGTCGACGACGGCGAACCGGGCGGCGGCCTCTGTATCCTCCGCGGCTGCATGCCGTCGAAGGAGGTGCTGTCGGCCGCCGAACACCGCTTCGTCGCTCGCCACGACGACCGCCTCGACGGGCCGCTGCCGTCGGTCGACCTCGAGGCCGTCGTCGAGCGGAAGAACGACCACACCGCGACGTTCGCCGCCCACCGCCGGAGCGCGGTCGCCGACCTCGCTGGCCGCGAGGACGTGGAGTTCCTCCACGAGACCGCCCGGTTCGTCGGCGACGGCCCGCGGCTGGCGGTCGGCGATCGGACGCTGGAGCCCGATTACGTCGTCGTCGCCACCGGGTCGACGGTCGACGTTCCGGACCTGCCCGGAATCGACGACGTCGACGTCGAGACCAGCGCCGACGTTCTCGACGCCACCGAGTTCGGCGATTCGGGGATCGTCATGGGGTTCGGCTACGTCGGCACCGAGATGATGCCGTACCTCAGCGAGGCCGCCGATATGGAGCTGTCGGTCATCGAGCACGACGCCCGGCCGCTCGACGAGGCCGACGACCCCTTCGGCGACGCGTTGCTGTCGTACTACCGGGAGAACTTCGACGTCGACGTGCTGACGCACGCCAGCGAGCGGCGGGTCGAGCCGACCGACGACGGCGGCGTCCGGATGTACGTCGACCACGACGGCGACGAGCGCGTTCTCGAGGCCGACCAGCTGTTCGCCTTCACCGGCCGTCGGCCGGCCGTCGACGGGCTGGACGTCGAGGCGGCCGGGTTGACGCCCGAACCCGGCTGGGTCGACGACACCATGCGGGCGGCCGGCCACGAGCGGGTGTTCGTCGTCGGCGACGCCAACGGCATCGAACCGATCCTCCACGTCGCGAAAGAACAGGGCCACGCCGCCGCCGCGAACATCCGCCGCCACCGCGTCGGCGAGCCGTTGGAGCCGTACGAGAACGTCCACCACCACGTGATGTTCTCGGGGCTGGGCGTCCTCCCGTTCGCCCGAGTCGGCCACTCCGCCGAGAGCGCGGCGGCCGCCGACGTCGACCACGTCGTCGTCACCCGCGAGGCCGAACGCGACGGCGTCTTCACCACCAAGAACGTCCCCGAGGGGCTGGCCCGGCTCGTCGTCGGGACCGACGGAACGGTGCTCGGCTACCAGGGATTGCACTACCACGCCGACGTGATGGCCAAGACGATGCAGGTTGCCGTCGAGATGGAACTGGACGTCCGGGAGATTCCCGACCGCTCGTACCACCCGACCACGCCGGAGATACTCGACGGGCTGTTCCGGGCGGCCGCCGCGGAACTCGGCTGATAGTTCGTTCGACACCCAGCGGTAACGACTCGCGACGATCATTACGAGGCTGATTACGGCACGTACGTCCCCTCCAGCGTCGCCTTCGCGAGGATGTGGCCGGTCGCCGCGTCAGTGACCGCCGCCCGGTCGGCCGACGTCGGGAGCCCGAGGGCGGCGTCCAGCGCATACAGTCGGGACCGGTAGGTGTGCTCGCCGTCGGCGAGGTTCGGGCCGCCGTAGCCGACCTCGCCGTAGTCGTTCTGCCCCTCGGTGGCCGTCGCCGGCGACCAACCCTCGGGAATCGTCTCGCGGTCCGGCGGCACGTCCCACGCGGGCCAGTGGTCTCGCCGGGCGGGGTCGTCGGCGTCGGTGTCGGCCACCAGTAACAGCAGCGACGCCGCCTCCGCCGGGACGCCCGAGACGGACAGCGGCGGGTCGACGTCGTCCGCCGTGTAGCCGCAGCGGTCGGGCATCGGTTCCCCGTCGTCGAAGGCCGGACTCGAGAGGGCGAGATCGGCCATGTGCTGATTCCGCCGGGCGTTCGCGGCGGGGAGTGAAGACGTCCGCGCCGCCCGCCGGCCGTCGCCCGTCGGCCCCGACCCGTGGATTCTTTGCCGCCGGTCGAGAACCGCCGACGGTGGCGATGACGAGTGATTACCCCCGCCGAGCCCCTTGTGACGAGGCGTTCCACCGAGCCACCACGTACCCACGGGGGTGCAGTCGGCCGCGGCGATTCGCCTCGGCGGTCTCCGTGAGCGGCACCAGTTCGTCCGGCGCTCTTGAGCAACAGGTACGATTCCGGCGCCGAACGGAGTGAGGCGCCGTAGCGACGAGCGACCACCGCGCCCGACCGAAGGAAGGGCGCGACGGGAGCGAGGAGCTATTTTTCCATCGACGTTCGGAAGACGCTCTGCGTCTTCCGCAGCCCATCAGAAGCGCTTCGGAGCCGGCCCGTGCAAAAAGGTCGATTAGAAGAACTTGAACAGGTCGTCGCGCTGCTGTTCGTGGAGGTGGTGGCGGACGGCCTCCTCGAGCGGACCGATGCTGCCGCGCTTGGCGGAGATCGGCGCCAGTACGTGGTCGAACTGCTGCCACGGCGGGTACAGGCCCAGGCGCTCGGCGAGTTCGTCCAGCTGCTCGTCGCGGTCGTCGATCTTGTCCATCTTGTTGACGGCGACGACCGTCGGCACGCCAACCTCCCGGAGAAAGCCGAACATCTCGACGTCGTGCGGGATTTCGTCGGGCCCGGAGTGGCGGTCGATGATCTCGACGGCGGCCTTGCCGTCGACGACCAGCACGCCGACGAGAATGCTGTCGGCGTGTTCCTCGACGTACCGGACGACGTCGGTCTTGATGCGCTCGCGGACGTCCTCGGGGACGCCGGCCATGAAGCCGAAGCCGGGGAGGTCGGTGATGACGAAGTCCTCGGCGGCCCAGTCGAAGTGGTTGGGGTCCGTCGTCACACCGGGACTGCCGCCGGTGTCGAAGGAGTCGTGACCCGTCAGCTCCCGCATCAACGTCGACTTCCCGACGTTGGACCGCCCGACCAGGACGACCTCGGCGTCGCGGTCCGGGCGCGAATCGAACATATCGCTGGTTGGCCGCTGGCGGGCATAAGCCGACCGGTCGGCGCGGTCGGCGCGGTCGGCCGAGTCGGCCAGGTCGGTCCGGTCGGCGCGGTCACGGCGGTAGCGTTATCGGCGCGGGCGCCGACCCCCGGCTGTGCGACTCGTCCAAGTGATCATCCCGGCCGGCAAGCGCGAGGCGGTGCTCAGGTTGCTCGACGAGGAGGGCATCGACTACGTCGTCACCGACGAGATCAGCGGCCGCGAGTACACCGCCGTCGCGTACTTTCCGCTGCCGACCAACGCGGTCGAGCCGATACTGGAGTCGCTCCGCGAGACGGGCCTCGAGCGGGAAGCGTACACGGTCGTTCTGAGCGCCGAGACGGTCGTCTCCGAGCGGTTCGAGACGCTCCAGGAGGAGTACGCCGAGCGGGAGGAAAGCGAAGAGCGCATCGCCCGCCAGGAGCTGGAGGCCCGCGCCCGCGACCTCGCGCCGTCGCTGCCGACGTACCTCGTGATGACGGTCGTCTCGGCGGTCATCGCGACGGCCGGTCTACTGTTGGACTCGCCGGCGACCGTCGTCGGCTCGATGGTCATCGCGCCGCTCATCGGGCCGGCGATGTCGACGGCCGTCGGCAGTGTCATCGACGACGCCGAACTGTTCCGCCGCGGTATCGCCCTGCAGGTACTGGGTGTCCTGCTGGCCGTCGCCGCCGCGACCGGCTTCGCGGTTTTCGTCCGGGCGGTGAATCTCGTCCCGCCGGGGCTGGACCCGCTGTCGCTGTCGGAGGTCGAGGAGCGGCTCACGCCGACGTTCCTGTCGCTCGCGGTCGCCATCGGCGCCGGCGTCGCCGGCGCGATCAGCCTCACGACGGGCGTTTCGACGGCTCTCGTCGGCGTGATGATCGCCGTCGCGCTCATCCCGCCGGCAGCGACGGTCGGCATCGGCGTCGCCTACGGCGAGCCGGCGCTGTTGATCGGGTCGGCCGTCCTCGTCGCCGTCAACGTCCTCTCGATCAACCTCGCGGCGCTGGTCGTCCTCTGGTACTTCGGCTACCGCCCGGATCGACTGTTCCGGCGGGACGACGCCCGGGCGGCGACGCTGAAGCGGGTCGCCGTTCTCGTCGCCGCCATCGCACTGCTGTCGGTGTTCCTCGGCGGCATCACGTACGACTCCTACCGGACCGCACAGACCGAAGAGCAGATCCGCGGCGCCGTCGTCGCCGAACTGGAGGAGCCACAGTACGAGGCGTACGAGCTCGTCGAACTCGAGGTACCACGGTATCGCCGTCGGCGTCGACGTGCTCTATCTCGAGATCGAGCGCGGCGACGAGGCTCAAACGCGCGTTTGAACTTACATCGTTTATATGTCGTCGCCACTCGTCGACTCGCATGTATGCGACGAAACAGTCTTCCGGCACTGATCGTCGTCGCCCTGCTGGGCGCGACGCTGGCCGGGGCCGCCCTCGTGGCGCCCACCGGCGCACAGGACGCCGACTCGAAGGCCGACGCGAACGCCGACCGGACGATCGCCGTCGACGCGACCGGTACGGCCGACGCCGCCCCCGACCGAGCGGTCGTTCGGGTCGCCGTCACCGCCGAGGGCGACGGCCCCGGCGTCGTTCGCGACAACCTCACGCGGGGCGCCGACGCGCTCCGCGAGGAGTTCGAGGCGGCCGGCATCGGCACCGATCAGTACGAGACCGGCGAGTACCGCATCGACGAGCGCCGCGACGAGTTCCCCCCGTACCGCGGTACCCACAGCTTCGCCGTCCGGCTCGACGACCCAGGGCGGGCCGGCGACGTCATCGACGCCGCGGCGAACGTCAGCGCCGAGGTCCGAACCGTCCGGTTCACGCTGTCGGACGACCGCCGTACCGACCTGCGGGAACGGGCCATCGAGGACGCCATGGCGGACGCGCGCTCGCAGGCCGACACCGTCGCGGTCAACGGCGGCCTGCAGGTGACGAGCGTCGTCGCCGTCGACGCCTCCCAGCAGCGCTACCGGCCCGTCGAGTACGACGCGGCCGCGCCGCTGACGGCCGCAGCGTCTGACCGTCCCTTTGTGCGATTTCGCTTTTCGGCATATCGCAGGCCGGAACGGCCGTCGGAACGGGGCTGCTCATCACGCGGGTGGTTCGTCTGTTTTCTCGTGAACCGAATCCTCCGACACCTCGAAAGCCCTCGGCCGGCTCCGGTCGCGCGGCTCACGGCTCGCGGGGCTCGCCGTTCGCCAGTCCGAGGCGCCTCCCTGCGGTCGGCGCCTCGCTACTGCTCGCTGTCGTTCGAGAGAGCGAAGCGCTCTCGTGATGGTGCCAGAATCCGGTGGATTCTGGCCGCTTGCCGGACGCAGTCCGGCAATGTCGTCAGAACGCGACGCGTTCTGACTGCAAGCGGGAAATCTCCGATTTCCCGCAATGACGAAAGACGCCTGCGGCGTCTTTCGAACCACGCTCCTCACTCCGTTACGGTGTCATCGCGCGACGTCGCCGCGCGATGACACCGCAGGCCAACGGCCAAGGCGCGCAGCGCGGTCCTCGTGAGGCCCGACAGGGCCGAACGAGGGCTCGGACGTCGCAGCGGCGACCGAAGGGAGCCGACCGACTTCCGGTGGTCGCGGCGCCCCGAGCGCCGCGAGGGCTTTCGAGGTTTCGATATCGAGGTGAGCGCAAATTCAACCGAACTACTCCATACACTCTCTACCCGGACCGACTTGCCGGTGCTCTCAGTGCGGCGTGTGACCCGTCCTACAGAGTTCTCGATTGCTGTCGCTTATACCCTCGACGCCCCTCCGTCCGACATGGACGAACGCGTCGTCGACGACTGGAACGAGGCGGTCACGCTGGCTCGCTCGCTGGACGCCGACGCCGGGGTTCGGCTCCCGAAGGCCGCCGCACCGACGCTGCCGGCCGACCTCGACCTCCGGCGGTCGAACTTCCCGTGGTCGATCCACAAGGGCGCCGTCGCCGTCTACCGCGAGCGCGAACCCGGCGCCCACCTCCAGATCCGAGAGTACCCCGCCGTCTGGGTCGTCACGACCGACAGCTACAACCCCCGATACCGCCCGCTCGGCCACGCCGCCGTCGACGTGCCGGCCACGACCCTTCTCGCGATGACGACGCTGACGCCCGTCCAGGGCTACCGGTGGGTGGTCGGCGACCGGCTGCCGTCGCCCGCCGCCGGGGTCTCGCTGGCCACCTCGACCGTCCAGCGGAGCGTCGAAATCGGCCTCGA
>PXSC01000195.1 GCA_003023535.1 Halobacteriales archaeon QS_9_70_65
TCGCCGTCACCGTCGCGTACAATCTGCTCCTCCTGGCGGAGCAACTGTTCGCCAGAGCGCTCAGGCGCCTGTAGCGGCCACCGACGGCCCCGGCCGGCGACCGGCGCCCGGCTCACCACTCGAGGTTGACCCGGTCGCCGGTCGACAGCCCGAACGCCTCGTCGCCGCGGCCCCGGTTGACGGCACACTCGACGTTGCCGTGGCTGCCGACGGTGACGACGCGGGCACCGGCGTCGGCGTGTGCGTACGACCGACCGACCGGCGTCGACTCGCCGTTCACCCACACCGTTCCGTGGTCCTCGAGGACCGTACCGGGGACGTTCGTGACGACGTTGCCGAAGCCGTCGACGACCAACACCTCGCCTACGGCGCCACCCTCGCGCACGTCGGGGTCGGGGAAGGCGAGGTCGACGACGTCGCCGGTCGGCGCGACGTCGTCGAGTTCGGACAGACGGTCGACGCCGACGCCGTGGACGGCCGCCGCGCCGGGCGCGAAGACGTCCCGGCCGTGGAACGTCGAACTTCGGGGGTCCCCGATTTCGAGTTCGTAGGTCTCGGTGCCGTCGTCGCCGGCCAGTTCCCGCGCCGCCGGCAGCAGGACGCCGTTGTCGGGGCCGACGAGGGCGTGGTCGCCGGCCCGGACGACCAGGGCGGCGCGGTCGGTGCCGACGCCGGGATCGACGACGACGAGATGGACCGCCGGCGGGAACTCCGGCAGGGTCTCCCGGAGCCAGAAGGCCGCCGTTCGGACGTCCTGGCGGGGGAAGTCGTGGCCGACGTCCACGAGGCGAGCGTCGCAGCGCGAGAGGATGACGCCCTTCATCGCGGCGGGGTAGGGCGTGCCGAAGTCCGAGGCGAGCGTGATCATGGCTCGTCGGCGGGGTCGCCGTCGCCGTCGGCGTCGTTGGCGTCGCTGGCGCTGACGTGTGCGAGCCGCTCGACGCCGTCGATCTCCTCGACGACCTCGACGACGGCGGCCGGCACCAGCGACTCCCAGTCGCCGTCGGCGGCCATCCGCTCGCGGACCGTCGTCCCCTCGAACTCCTCGCGGCGGTGCATCGGTGACTGCCGCACCTCGATGCCGACCTCCTCGAACAGCCGGACGACCAGCGGGTTGTTCGAGAAGGCGACGTCGAACCGCGGGCTCATCGACCGGACGTGGCTCACCCACACCGAGTTGCGGTTGAGATCCTCGATGGGGACGGCGTAGGTGACGAGATCCAGGTCCACGAGCGCCTTCCTGATCATCATGATGCGTTCGCCCGCGGTGAACGGGTTGCGGACGGTGTGGGACTTGTCGGCGCTGCCGATGCCGACGACGAGCTCGTCGACCTCCCGGCTGATCCGCTCGACCATCGTGTCGTGGCCCTCGTGGAACGGCTGGAAGCGGCCGATGTAGAAGCCGCGGGTCATACCGGGCGGTCGGGACGCGATTTTATAAACTCGGCGAGTCGCCGGACCGCCGGGTCATTCCGACGAACTATCCCGTCGCTGTCGTGCGGTTTCCGGCGGTTCCGAGGCTTGCTCTTGGGAGAAAGTATATCAATCGACATCCCCCAATGTCGGGTATAGCAACGGTTCTATGAGCAACGACAAGGACCCAGACACCGGCGCCGATGGGCGCCGGGACCCGACGGAGGAGCCGGAGTCGGACCCCGGGGAGCCGGACCACAACGGTCGGCGGTCGCCGGACGAACGGGGTGCCGACGAGCGGCTGGACGACGACGAAGAGCTGCTCGACGGTTCCGACCTCGGAAGCGACGTCCGCGTCGACTCCGAGGTAGAGATAGACGAAGACAGCGAGGACGACCTCCTGGGCGGGCTCCAGATCGACTCCAGCGAGGAGATCAAGGTTCCCGACCGGCTCGTCGACCAGGTCATCGGGCAGGACCACGCCCGCGACATCGTGCTGAAGGCGGCCAAACAGCGCCGCCACGTCATGATGATCGGCTCTCCCGGGACCGGCAAGTCGATGCTGGCGAAGGCGATGAGCCAGCTCCTGCCGAAGGAGGAGCTGCAGGACGTGCTCGTCTACCACAACCCCGACGACGGCAACGAGCCGAAGGTCCGGACGGTGCCGGCCGGCAAGGGCGAGCAGATCGTCGAGGCCCACAAGGAGGAAGCCCGCAAACGGAACCAGATGAAGTCGTTCCTGATGTGGATCATCATCCTCGTGGTGTTCGGCTACGCCATCCTCATCGTCCAGCGGCTCCTGCTGGGGCTCATCGCCGCGGGCGTCATCTACCTGGCGTTCCGCTACATGAGCCGCAACGGCGACGCGATGGTGCCGAACCTGCTGGTCAACAACGCCGACCAGCAGGTCGCACCGTTCGAGGACGCCACCGGCGCCCACGCCGGCGCGCTGCTGGGCGACGTCCGTCACGACCCCTTCCAGTCCGGCGGCATGGAGACGCCCAGCCACGACCGCGTCGAGGCCGGCGGCATCCACAAGGCCAACAAGGGAGTGCTGTTCGTCGACGAGATCAACACCCTGGACATCCGCAGCCAGCAGAAGCTGATGACGGCCATCCAGGAGGGCGAGTTCGCCATCACCGGCCAGTCGGAGCGGTCCTCGGGCGCGATGGTCCAGACCGAGCCCGTACCGACGGACTTCATCATGGTCGCCGCCGGCAACCTCGACGCCATGGAGAACATGCACCCGGCGCTGCGGTCCCGCATCAAGGGGTACGGTTACGAGGTGTACATGGACGACACCATCGACGACAGCCCGGAGATGCGCCGCAAGTACGCCCGGTTCGTCGCCCAGGAGGTCGACAACGACGGCCGGCTGCCGCCGTTCACCCGCGAGGCGATCGAGGAGATCATCCTCGAGGCCCAGCGACGCGCCGGCCGGAAGAACCACCTGTCGCTGGAGTTCCGTGACCTCGGCGGCCTCATCCGTGTGGCCGGCGACATCGCCCGCGCGGAGGACCGCGACCACACGGCCCGCGGGGACGTCCTGCAGGCGAAGGCCCGCTCGCGGTCCATCGAACAGCAGCTGGCCGACGACTACATCGAGCGCCGGAAGGACTACGAGCTGACGGTCAACGAGGGCGACGTCGTCGGCCGCGTCAACGGCCTGGCCGTGATGGGCGAAGACTCCGGTATCGTCCTGCCCGTGATGGCCGAGGTGGCCCCGTCGCAGGGCCCCGGCGAGGTCATCGCCACCGGCCAGCTCAAGGAGATGGCCCAGGAGGCCGTCCAGAACGTCTCCGCCATCATCAAGAAGTTC
>PXSC01000196.1 GCA_003023535.1 Halobacteriales archaeon QS_9_70_65
CGAGGCGCGCTTCTCGGCGGCCGTCGACGCGAAGCAAAGCGAGGACACGGTCGTCATCGCCCGCACGGACGCCTACGGCTCCGCCAACGGCGACTGGGAGGAACACGTCGCCCGCGGCCGGCTGTACGCCGACTGCGGCGTCGACCTCGTCTGGCCCGAGATGCCCGACCCCTCCCGGGAGGACGCCGTCGCCTACGCCGAAACGCTCCACGAGACTCACCCGGAGGTCGACCTCGCGTTCAACTACTCCTCCAGTTTCGCTTGGAGCGAGGAGGACGACCCCCTGACGTTCCAGGAACTGGGCGACCTCGGCTACCAGTACATCTTCATCACGCTGTACGCGCTGCACTCCGGCGCCCACGCCGTCTACGAGGACATGGAGTCGATCGCCGAAAACGACGAGCGCGCGCAGTTCGACCTTGAGAGCCGCTACCTGGGCCACGAGACCGAGAGCCACCACGAGCTGTCGTTCGTTTCCCGGTTCCAGGACATCGAAGCGCGGTACGACCCCGAGGCCCGACAGCGGATGGAGAAGTCCGCCGGCTTCACCGAGAACGAAAACGAGCCGCTGACGTCCGGGCAGGACGACTGATCCCGCCGGCGGGCCGTCGTTCGCCCGGCGACCAGCGATACCTGCGTTTCGAGCCGCTACGTCGCTGATACGGCCGTTTCGTGCATCTTTAATAGCGGCCGTCCGTTTCGTCGAGACGATACGATGACCACACTCGACGAGCGAACCCACGACCGCGAGTTCGTCCGGACGTTCTTCACCACGCCGACCGCCGAGCGGGGCCAGGAGGACTCCGCGAAGAAGCTCCGGGGCGCCATCGGCCTCCGGGGGATGCAGGCGCCGGACGTCTGGGTGCCGGACAACGAGGACGCGACGGCGCCGAGCATGCGCGACGAGGGCGCCGAGAACGTCGCCGAGGTGGTCGCCGAGGGCGGCGCCGACTTCCCCGGCGAGATCCACCCCCGCGTCGTCTGGCACCGCGACAGCCCCGAAACGCGGTACCGCGGTTTCCGGCACATGCTCGAGATCGCCGACCCGTCGAACGGCGCCGTCGAGCACATCGACGGCTTCGTGATTCCGGAGGTCGGCGGCATCGACGACTGGAAGAAGGCCGACGAGTTCTTCACCATCGTCGAAAACGAACACGGCCTCGAGGAGGGGTCGCTGGCGATGAGCGTCATCATCGAGTCCGGCGCCGCCGAGCTGGCGATGGGCCGGCTCCGCGAGGAGATGGGCAAGCCGACCAACAACCTCGAGCGGCTGTTCCTGCTGGTCGACGGCGAGGTCGACTACACCAAGGACCTGCGCGGCATCACGCCCACCGGCGGCCTGCCGGAGTGGAAGGAGCTGCGGCACAACACCTCCCGGGCGGCCTCCGCGGCGGGCTGTATCGCCGTCGACGGCCCCTACGACGACATCCGCGACGTCGAGGGCTACCACGACCGCATCACCGCCAACAACGCCATGGGGATGCTCGGCATCTGGTCGCTCACCCCCGGCCAGGTCGTCGAGGCCAACAAGAGCCCCCTGCCGCCGGCAGCGGGCTACTGGACGCTGTCCGCCGGCGACCGGACCATCGAACTCGAGGGCCGCGACGGCGTCGAGGTCTACGACGGCGACCTCGTCGAACTCGAGGAGACGAACGGCGGCTACGAGTTCGAGGTCGACGGCGACGAGCACTTCCTCGAGACCGACGAGGAGCTGACCGAGGAGCTACTGGACATGCTGGACTACGTGCCGAGCCTCGACGACGTCGTCGACTCCATGGAGGAGTTCGAGGCCGCAAAGGAAGCCGGCCAGGGCGCCATCGCGATGACCCGCGCCGCCACGATCGAGATCGACGGCGTCGAGGTCGACGTCGCCAGCGACCGCATGTGGGACGAGGCGACCTACCAGGCGCTGCAGACGCCCATCACCCTGTTCCAGGACGTCTACGAGAACCGCCCCGACCAGCACGACGACCTCGCCGAACTCTATAGCGCCGAGGTCGTCGAGCGCGCGATGGACGTCGGTAACTAACCACTTTTTACACGGGGCGCCTGCGGCGCCCCGGCAAAAACGTGGGGAAAATATGCGCGCGTACTCCCTCCGCGGCGCTTCGCGCCGCTCCGGTCCGTGCTCCGGGCGCTCGCGGATGCTCGTCTTTGCTTCAGCCGGACTTACTAGCAGTATCGAAGCATCCGCCGAGGGGCCGTCCGAAGGTCGGCCCCGAGGCGGTTCGCGGCGCCGAACGAAGTGAGGCGCCGTAGCGCGCGCGGACTAACGCCCTTGACCGGAGGGAGAGCGCGGCAGGAGCACGCGCGCATATTTTCCCCAAGTTTTTGCCGGGGGTCGCCGCAGGCGACCCCCGTGTAAAAAGTGGGTTTGCTAGGGCCAGATACGATGCGAAAGGCTCGACAGCACCTGCTGGTCCTCGAAGGGGGTCGCTCCGTGCGGCGTCGGCCGGACATCGTCTTTCTCGTCGAGAAACGCCGCCAGTCGGTCGGCATCCTTGTGGTCGAAGCCGCCGATGGACCACGGCGGCCAGATGGTCAGGTGCTCGAACCGCCCGGCGGTGCCGTTCCAGCGGGCATAGATGTCGGCGGCGCCGTCGTCGGCCACCAGCGCGACCGCCCCGTCGGTGGCTCGCATCGACTCGACGTAATCGTCCAGCGTCGCCGTGTCGCCGCCGGTGTGGGCCCCGAAGACGTTCCGGACCGCGCGGTGGTCGGAGTGATCCAGGAGCGTCGCCCGCAGCTCGTCGTCCGCGTCACTCATTTGACGTGTGTACACCTCACACGGATATAAGCCTCCGGGTCGTGGCGGTATCGGTGGGGATTTTCCCGCGCCGGCCGCAACGGACGGTATGCTCCGCTACGTGACGACGAACGAGGGGAAGATCGCGCCCGCGCGGCCTACCGGCACGTCGAGGCGCCGGTGGTCGTCGACGACGCCGGCTTATTCCTCGAGGGATTCGACGGCTTCCCGGGGCCGTACTCCTCGTACGTCGAGGACACCCTCGGGGTCGAGCGCGTCGGCCGCCTCGCCCGCGAGGAGGACGCCACCCGGGCGTGGTTCCGTTGTGTCGTCGCCTACTGCGACGGCGACGACTTCGAGGCCACCCCGGAGCCGGTCGACACCGACGACCGGCGGGGCCGGGACCTGTCGGCCGACGACCGCGGGGCCGCCGCCACCGACGACGCCGTCGCCGAGGGGGCGCTGCCGGTGCGGCTGTTCGCCGGGTCGGTCCCGGGCCGCATCGTCGAGCCGCGCGGCGAGGACGGCTTCGGCTACGACCCCATCTTCGAACACGACGGCCGGACGATGGCGGAGATGAGCCCCGCCGAGAAGAACGCCGTCTCCCACCGCGGCCGGGCGCTGGCGTCGTTCGCCGAGTGGTTCGTCGACCGGGAGCCGTGACCGCCGCGGAGACGTAACATCGATAAGTAGATTATTATCACGGCGCCGATACGTTCTCGTCGAGCGGCTGACTCATCGTCGGCGTCGGCGGCCTGGCCGCACTGTGGGTCGTCCGGCGGGCCCGAACCCTCACCGATAAGTCGGGGACGCCCGACCACCGGGTATGACCGTCGACGGAACGGCGCTCGTGACGGGCGCCTCGGCCGGCATCGGCCGCGCGCTCGCCGCCGAGTTCGCCGCCAACGGCCACGACGTCGTACTCGTGGCCCGCCGCGAGACGGAACTGCTCGCGCTCGCCAACCGCCTGGAGGACGACCACGGCATCAGAGCGTACGCGATCGACGCCGACCTCGCCTCCATCGACGCCGCCGCCAAGCTGTACGAGGCGACGGCCGAACGGGACGTCCAGGTCGACGTCCTGGTCAACAACGTCGGCATCGGCACGCAGGGCGCCTTCGTCGAGAACGACCTCGGTCGGGAGCTGGACCAGCTACAGTTGAACGTGGTGACGCCGACCCAGCTGACCCACCGCTACGGCCGCGAGATGACCGCCCGCGGCCGCGGCGGGG
>PXSC01000197.1 GCA_003023535.1 Halobacteriales archaeon QS_9_70_65
CTCGCCGGGCGCCTCGAAGTCGCTCATCATCGTCCGCTCGCCGTCGTAGATGATGACCGACCCGTCGTGGAGCTCGTCGAGGTTCTCGTCGACGGTCCGTTGGGTCAGCGCGATGAGGATGTCCAGCCGATCGACGACGCTCTCGACGGCGTCGACCGAGGATCGCACCTTGTAGGCGGTGTACCCGCCGCGGATGCGGGAGGCGAAGTCCTTCGAGGTAAAGACGTGCCTGCCCGCTCGCGAGAGCGCCTGGGCGAATATCTTGCCGGTGGAGTTGATCCCGTCGCCGGCTTCCCCGCCGATGGCCCAGTTGAGGTCGTCTGGCATGCTACGTCGGGCTTCTTCTCGGCGAACGTTAAGCCTTCTGAATGGTGTGCCGTTCGGGACTCTCGCCGGCCGCGAGCCGTCGGATTTCCCGTGGAGAACCGCGACACGACCGACCGGCTTCGAAAGCGCCTTGCCGCCGAGCGCCGAGTATCGCACGTGGACGCCACCGAGACGACGGTCGCCGCGGTCCGCGAGGCCGGCGAGAACGCCCTCGCGGTCGACCTCGAGACGCCCGGGGGGTTCGAGGCCGAACCGGGGCAGTTCGTCAGGCTCACCGCCCCCGTCGGCGAGACGACCGAGAGTCGCTTCTACACGGTCTCCTCGCCGAACACCGCCGGCACGTTCGAGTTCACCGTCGGCTTTGACCCCGAGGAGGCCGGCCCGTTCAGCGACTACCTCCGCGGCATCGAGGCCGGCGACGCCCTCACCGTCGCCGGCCCCTTCGGCAGCCACCACTACGAGGCCGAACCCCGGGTGGTCGTGGTGGCCGGCGGGCCGGGCGTCGGCCCCGCCGTCGCCATCGCCGAGCGCGCCCTCGCCGACGGCGGTCGGGCGGCCGTCGTCTACCGCGACGACGCCGTCGTCCACGAGGACCGGCTGTCGGCCGTCGCCGCCGCCGGCGCCGACGTCTTCCTGCTCGGCGAGGACGACCCGCTGACCGACGCCGTCGCCGCCGTTCACACCGGCGCCGGCGACGAGCAGACGTTCGTCTACGGCTTCGAGGACCTCGTCGCCGACGCCGAGGCCGCCATCGAGGCCGCCGGCGGCGACCCCGACGCCGCGAAAATAGAGAGCTTCGGCTGACGAGGCAGTATCCAGCGAGGAGACCGCCGGCGACCTGCGCCTGCCGCGTCGCCGTCAGTGCTCGACGAACTCCACGAGGACGCCGCCCGTCGATTCCGGGTGGAGGAAGGCGACTTCGTGGCCCCAGGCGCCCGGCCGGGGTTCCTCGTCTACCAGGTCGACGCCGGCGTCGACGGCGTCGTCGAGTGCGGCCTCGATGTCGTCGGTCGCCAGCGCGACGTGGTGCAGACCGGGGCCGTGGTTCTCGAGGTATTCGGCGATGGTCCCCTCCTCGCGGGGCTCCAGCAGCTCGAAATAGCCGTTCTCCAGCCCGAGGAAGATGACCTTCAGGTCGCCGAATCGCTCCTTGTGGGCGATTTCGCAGCCGAAGATGTCCTCGTAACGGAAGGCGAGACTCTCGGCGTTTTCAGTTGCGACGCCGGCGTGGTCGAAGCGCATGTCCGGCCGTCGATGCGAACGGACTAAAACGCGCGGGAAGGGCTTGCTTCCTCGGACTGTACTCCCTGTAGCGTTGGGACGGGGCTGCGAATGTGGCTTTGCGCAGATGAAGCCTGCAACGGACCTCGAACACCTCGAAAGCCCTCGCGGCGCTCGAGGAGCCGCGACTCGCTGTCTCCGGAAATCAGCGATTTCCGGGAGTGAGCGGATCGGAGATCCGCGATTTACGGAAGAGCGAAGCTCTTCCGGTATGACGAAAGACGGCTCACGGAGCCGTCTTTCGAACCACGCTCCTCGGCCGTCGGCCTGCGGTGTCCTCGCGCGGCGTCGCCGCGCGAGCGGGCCGAGGGACCTCCGGTCCCTCGCGGCGACTGAAAGGGCGAGGCCGGCTTCGGGAACCTGGACGACGTAAGCACGCGAGCGAAGCGAACGCGCGCAGCGAGTCCCGGGACCGAAGCCGGCCGAGGGCTTTCGAGGTGTCAACGTCAGGTCAACGATAGCACTACAAACCGTTCCATCCAGACCCTCCGTAGCAACTGACCCCCATACCGAGTGCGGGCGAATGACGGGATCCGTGTCGCACTCGCACCCCGGCGTAGTACCCCGTGTCGCGTTCACATCCCGACGTGGTACCCCGTGTCGTGCTCACACCCCGGCGTGGTACTCGCCGAAGACGTCCCGCATGGCGTCGCAGATTTCGCCGGTGGTCGCGTAGGCTTTCACGGCGTCGACGATGTACGGCATGAGGTTGTCGTCGCCGTCGGCGGCGTCCCGTAGCGCCCCGAGGGCGGCCTCGACGGCCTCGTCGTCCCGCTCCTCGCGGAGCGCCTGGACGCGCTCGCGCTGCCGTCGCTGCTCCGCCTCCGAGACCTCCTCGATGTCCTCCTCGGGGTCCTCGTCGACGGTGTACTCGTTGACGCCGACGATGACCCGCTCGCCGGTCTCGATCTCCCGTTGGCGCTCGAAGGCGACGTTCTGAATTTGGTCTTGGACCCAGCCGCTCTCGACGGCCCGCCGCATCCCGCCGCGGTCGTCGACCTCCTCGATGACGTCGAACGCCTCGCTTTCGAGGTCGTCGGTCAGCGACTCGACGTAGTACGACCCCGCCAGCGGGTCAATGGTGTCGGCGGCGCCGGACTCCTCGGCGAGGATCTGCTGGGTCCGCAGCGCGGTCCGGACCGACTGCTCGGTCGGCAGGCTCAGCGCCTCGTCCTTGCCGTTGGTGTGTAGCGACTGTGTGCCGCCGAGTACCGCCGCAAGCGCCTGATAGGCCACCCGGACGACGTTGTTCTCGACCTGCTGGGCGGTCAGCGTCGAGCCGGCGGTCTGTGTGTGGAACTTCAGTTGCTTGGAGCCGGCGTCCTCGGCGTCGAACCGCTCGTCCATGATGCGGTACCACAGCCGGCGGGCCGCCCGGAACTTCGCGGCCTCCTCGAGGATGTTGTTGTGGGAGGCGAAGAAGAAGGACAGCTGCGGCGCGAAGTCGTCGACGTCGAGCCCGGCCTCGAGGGCGGCCTCGACGTACTCGATGCCGTTGCCGAGCGTGAAGGCGATCTCCTGGGCGGCGGTGGCGCCGGCCTCGCGGATGTGGTAACCGGAAATGGAGATGGTGTTGAAGTTCGGCACCTCCTCGGCGCAGAACTCGAAGATGTCGGTGATGATCCGCATCGACGGCGCCGGCGGGTAGATGAACGTGTTGCGCGCGATGTACTCCTTGAGGATGTCGTTCTGGATGGTGCCGCGCAACCGTTCGCGGTCGACGCCCTGGCGGTCGCCGACGGCGACGTACATCGCCAGTAGTACCGAGGCGGGCGCGTTGATGGTCATCGACGTCGACACCTCGTCCAGCGGGATGCCGTCGAAGACCGTCTCCATGTCCCGCAGGGAATCGATGGCGACGCCGGCCTTGCCGACCTCGCCTTCCGCCATCGCGGAGTCGGAGTCGTAGCCCATCTGTGTCGGCAGGTCGAACGCCATCGACAGCCCGGTCTGGCCCTCGTCCATCAGGTAGTGGTACCGCTCGTTCGTCTCGGCGGCGGTCCTCGTCGTGGTCGAGGTCGGCGATATCCGCCGGCGTGTACAACGGGTCGACCGCCTGTCCGCCGGTATCTGTGGTGAACCGCTCCTCGCGCTCCCCGAAGCGGTCGACGGTGGGGCCGTACGTCTCCGCCTCCCACCGCTCGCGCCCCTCGCGGATCGCCTCGAGGTCGTCGGGGTCGAACATTACCGGAAGAGAGGGCGGCCGGGGCTTAAGCGTTGGCTGGTGGCGTGACAGTTACGCTTTTGCGTATGGGCACCCATACAATACGCGTGAGCAGGAACATCTCCATCTCCGATGACGTCTACGAGCGACTTCGGCGCGAGAAGGACGACCGGAGTTTCAGCGAGGTGATCGCAGAGCGCCTCGACGAAGGAGAAACCCTATCGGACGTAACCGGACAGCAGGTGTTCGCCGACGACACCGCCGAGTCGGTCGAGACCGACGTTCGACGGCTGAGCGACGGGACGCTCGAACGGCTCGACGGATGAAGCTGTGCGACACGAGCGTTCTCGTGGACATCGATCGCGGTGGAATCGACGGGAAGGTCGCGAGCCTCGACGACAGGGGACGCCACGCGATCAGTTCGGTCACCGTGACCGAACTGTATCTCGGGGTGGAGAAACAGTACGAATCCGGGACAGAGTCCTACGAAGCGGCCGTCGACGGACTCGAACGGCTTCTCTCGCGGTTCGAGCGATTCGACGTTTCCCGGCCGGTGAGCGTGAACGCAGCACGGATCATCGACGATCTTCAGGCCCGCGGGGAGCCGCTCGATGATCTCCACGACGTGTACATCGCCGCGACGGCGCGAAGCGAAGAACTCCCTGTCCTGACCGCAAACGTCGGTCACTTCGAGCGAATCGATGGCGTTCGTGTCATCGACTGGCGGGAGTTCTAACTCGCTGGTCTCTCCGTCGGTCGTGAACTACGCTTTCGTTCCTCGAAACTGTCGGCAGTAGGGCCGTACGTCTCCGCCTCCCACCGGTCGCGGCCCTCGCGGATCGCTTCGAGATCGTCGGGGTCGAACATTACCAGAGCGGCCGAGGCTTAAGCGTTGGCTGGTTCGCCGTGGTGGCGTTCACACAAGCGGACGTCGCTCGACGCGGCCGGCAGCGACCCCGAAGGCTCTCGGCCCGCTGGCGGTCGCTACCCCAGGTATTCTCGCGTCGTTCGCGGCTCACCCCGTTCGCCGTTCGCGTTCGAGGCGTCTCGTTTCGCTCGACGCCTCGCAGCCCAGATAGAGCCGGGGGAGCGACTATACGAACGTCGACGTGTCTCGCCCTCTGGGTCCACCAGGAGGTCGGCGACGCGCCGGCCGAAACCGAGCGATCATTCGGCCGTATCTAAACACTACCTCCACTATGGACGTCGAACGGGTGGCCCGCTCGCCGGGTCGCGGCCGGTCGCACGACGGCGATTTCGGCGACGACGACCGGACGGAAAACGGTAAGGAGCAGACGACGCCGACGACCGGCCGGGCGAGACGACCGGCGACCGGCGACCCGGACGGCTCGGACGACGGTTGACCGGCGATTCCGGTCAGTCCCCGGTGTCGTACTTGTATGTGGCGTCGTCGGGGTCGATGCCGAAGTCCTCGGGGGACTCCTCGGGTTCGGTCTCGGGGTCGGTCTCGGCGGCGGTCTTGAACCGCTCGCGGAAGCGGTCGGGCATCCGGAAGCGGTCCGACTCGACGAGCATCGGGACGGCCTCGGGGTCGATCGACGCCCGCTTTTCCTCCAGGCGGTCCTGCAGCCGCTCGGGGAGGTCGCCGGCCGACAGCCCCTCGAAGCCGAACTGCGAGAGGTAGTCGTGGCTGCTCGTCAGGGCGTAGACGACGTCGAGGCCGTCGGTTCCGGCGTCGTCGACCAGCCGCTCGACGACGTGGGCGCCGACCCCCTGGCGGCGCCAGCCGTCGAGGACGCCGATAAGCCGGCCCGGGCGTTGGACTCCTCGTCGACCGCGATGACGTAGTCTCGCGACCGGAACGACGTCTCGTCCAGGCCCATCGCCTCGATGTGATCCAGCAGCCAGGCCTCATCGCGGTTGCGTGCGTCCCGGACGTACATACGGCCACGTACGGGAAGGCGACGCAAAACCGTTCCCCCTCGGCCGCACCCCCGACCCCCGGGGCGTGAGAAAACTACTTGCCGACGGCTCCGAACACCCGGGCATGGAATCCCTCGAGGAGTTCGACGAGGTGGTGTACGAACCCGACGAGGCGTTCGTCGAGTCCACCAACGTCCACGCGTTCATGCGGGAGCACGACATCGACGACCACGAGGAGCTGATCGAACGGTCGACGACGGAGGTGGAGTGGTTCTGGGACGAGCTGCCGGAGTACCTCGGCATCGAGTGGTACGACGACTACGACACGGTCCGTGACGACGCCGACGGCCCGCAGTTCACGGATTGGTACCCCGGCGGCGAGCTGAACGTCGCCCACAACACCGTCGACCGCCACGCCGCCCGCGGTTCCGAGCGCCGCAACGAGGCCGCCTGCATCTGGGAGGGCGAGGGCGGCGAGGTCCGGAACGTCACTTACCACGAGCTGAAGCGGACCTCCGACAGGGTGGCCGGCTATCTCGAGTCCGTCGGCGTCGAACCGGGCGACACCGTCGCGCTGTACATGCCGATGGTGCCGGAGGTCATCTCCATTCTCTACGGCTGTTTCAAGCTCGGCGCCGTCGCCGTGCCCATCTTCTCCGGCTTCGGCGTCGACGCGACGGCGACCCGGATCGAGGACCCCGAGGCGGACGTCCTCTTCACCGCCGACGGCTTCTATCGCCGGGGCGACCAAGTGACGCTGAAGGACCCCGCCGACGAGGCCATCGCCGAGGCCGGCCACGACGTGACCGACGTGGTCGTCTACCGGCGGTTCGAGGAATCGGACCCGCCGATGACCGACGGCCGGGACGGCTTCTGGTCGGAGACGGTCGGGGCGGCCGACGACGACTTCGACACGCGGGCGATGGACGCCGCCGACGAGTCGATGCTGCTGTACTCCTCGGGGACGACCGGCCGGCCGAAGGGCATCGTCCACACCCACGCCGGCGCCCAGATGCAGGCCGCGAAGGAGGTGTACTTCGGGTTCGACCTCAAGGTGTCCGACCGGTTCTTCTGGGTGTCGGACATCGGCTGGATGATGGGGCCGTGGACGCTGATCGGCGTCCACACCTTCGGCGGGACGATGGTGATGTACGAGGGCGCGCCGGACCACCCCGAGCCCGACCGCTTCTGGAAGCTCATCGACCGCCACGACGTCACCCAGTTCGGCATCTCGCCGACCGCCATCCGCGCGCTACGGAAGCAGGGTGACGAGTGGGTCGAGGGCCACGACCTCTCCTCGCTGCGACTGCTCGGCTCGACCGGCGAGCCCTGGGACCCCGAGTCGTGGATGTGGTTCTACGAGGAGGTCGGCGGCGGCGAGACGCCGATCATCAACATCTCCGGCGGCACCGAGATCTTCGGCTGCTTCCTGATGCCGCTGCCCGGCCAGCCGCTGAAGCCGTGCACGCTCGGCGGCCCCGGCCTGGGGATGGACGTCGACGTCGTCGACGAGACGGGCGTTTCGGTGCGGGAGGACAACGAGCGGGGCTACCTCGTGGCGCGCGACTCCTGTCCGTCGATGACGAAGTCACTGTGGAGCGGCGACGACCGCTATCTCCACGAGTACTGGTCGTCGTTCGAGACGCCGCCGATGTGGGACCACGGCGACTGGGCCCAGAAGGACGACGAC
>PXSC01000198.1 GCA_003023535.1 Halobacteriales archaeon QS_9_70_65
GCGGCCGAGTTGTACCACGTCATCACCGCCGCGGCCGACGCCTTCTTCTATCTGTTCGTCACCGGCGCGAGCCCGGTCGTCGTCTTTTCGACGTACTGGCTCCCGATACTCCTCGGGAACACCGTCGGCGGCGTGCTGCTGTTCACGCTGGTCAACTACGCCCGGATGGACGATTCGGACCTGTCGGACAGCTCCCTGCTGAGCCCCCGGGAGATGTTCCTGAGCTGGCGCGGCGGTCCGGACAAGTTGTAGAACGACCCGCTCCGTCGACGTCTCGTCGGACCGGCCGGGCCGGACGGGTGGACGACTATCGCTTCGAGGCGGTGGCTCGAACGAGCCGGCGTGGCGCGGCGGCGACGGACCGCCGATGGGAGACAGTCCGTCACTCCGGCGCCGGGTCCTCCGCCTCCACGATGCGGGTGTTGTCGAACTCCTCGACCGACCCCTCCTTCCGGATCTGAACGGGGCCGCCGGGGAGCGACGGGTCCTCGGCCCCCGGGTCGGCGGGCCGGGAGACGGCCGTCACGTCGTCGAAGACCAGTTCCCGCCGCTGCACCGGCGAGTCGTCGTACTCGACGGTTTCCCAGGTGTCCGCGTCCAGATCCAGTTCCTCCCCGAAGTACGACTCGGGGTCCTGATCGACGGCGTCCTCGGTCTGGGACTCGCCGGCGGTACGGTTGTCGTCGTACTGGAGTTCCTCGTGAGCATACTGGTAGAGATGGACTAGCACGTTCCCGGAGTCATCGCGCAGCGGAATATGGCTTTCGCCGACACGTTCGGGACGACCCGACCGGCGGCCGGTCCGGTGGTGGATGCCGGGGGCCAACCGTCGAATCGTAGTGATTACTGCAACCGTGTACCGATACGACCGCACGCCGTCGTGCGGTCGATACCGAAGCGATGTACAGCAGTCACTATCGGTCGGCGACGACGTCGTCATGGTACGCCAGGTGCTGGACGCCGACCTCGTGGTCGTCGACGGTCAGAGGCGTCCGGCCGGACATCTCCGAGTCGTAAGCGTGGTCGGCGGTCAGCGTTCGTGGGTCGACGGTGACGGTCCCGGGCTCGAAGTCGGCACGGTGGTTCGGATACGGGACGAGGGCGTTCTCGGCGGCGACCGGCCCGCCGTGTGGCGCCGCCGTCGGCATGGGAACAGCGGACCGTCGAGTGTCCCGCCTCGGGACCGCGCCGGCGCCGGTCGCCGATGACCGAGAAGACGCCCGTGTGGCTCAGTCAGCCCGACTCGGACGCGTCGGCGTCGCCCTCGTCGCCCGTCTCGACGCCGGCTTTCGGGATCAGCACCTCTCGCGGAGTTCGCGGAACCGATCGACCCGGACGGTGACCGTGTCGTCGTCGAACCGGACGTCGACGTCGCCGGCGCGGGCGCCCGGGGCGTCGAACACCGCGAGGTAGGCGTCGTCGCCCTCCAGCAGGTCCGTCGAGAGCGGGCGCCGCTCCTGGACCCGGCCGGCGGCCCGACCGATACCGTCGAGGACGACCCGGCCGATCGACTCGCCGACCTCGCGGATCATACCTCCAGTGCCTCCAGGCCGTCCGTCTCGCCGCAGTACGGACAGTCGAACGCCTCCACGCCGGTGCCGTCGGGCATCGAGTAGCGATAGTGGAGCTCGAACATGTCGAGGTCGCAGTCGTCGCGGGTGCAGACGACCTCAAGCGTCTTCGGCATGTTCGGCGGTAGGGTCGAGACGGTAATGAATGCCCCGACCTTTTGTGACGGCCGCGGGTAGGTAGCGTATGGACGTCCGCGGCGTGGACTTCAGCGGCTCGGCGGCGCCCGGCCGGGACGTCTGGCTGGCCGACGGACGACTGGACGGCGGCCGCCTGGAGGTGACGGCCTGTCGGCCCGCCGCCGAGGCGTTCGGCGCGACCGCGAGGGGTCGGGTGCTGTCGGCGCTCGGCGACGCGCTCCGGAACCGCGCTGAAGGACCGTGCCCGCGAGCGCGAGGGCGACGGCGTCGAGCTGAAGCGCCGGACCGACCGGGCCGTCCGGGCCAACTCCCCGTACAGCTTCATCACCTACTACCAGACGCTGTACGGGATCCGGGAGCTGCTCGGGCCGGCGGTCGCCGACGGCGCCGTCTCGGTGCCGCCGATGCAGCCCGCCGGCGAGCGGACCGTCCTCGAGGTCTACCCGGCCGGGACGCTCCGCCGGTTGGAGACCGTCGACGAGGGGTACAAGGAGCCGACCGACGAGGCGGCGGCCGCGCGGGCGGAGATACTGGCCGCCCTGGAGACGGCGTCGGACCTCGACGTCGCCGTCGCGGAGCCGGTCCGGGAGCGGGCGGTCGCCGACGACGGCGGCGACGCCCTCGACAGCGTCGTCGCCGCGGTCGCGGCCGCCCGGGCCGCCGCCCGGGAGTTCGAGCCGCCGACGCCGTTCGACCCCCGGGAGGGCTGTATCTACGTTTGACCCCCATCCGTGCCGGTTTTAGGCCTCGGCGTCCTCGGTACGGACATGAAGGATCCGGCGGAGATCGACGTCACGATCGTCGACGGATACGTCGACGAGCCGGCGCACTTCGGCGTGCCGCCGTTCGTCTCGACGTACCCGCGGTTCGCCGCCGGGGCCGCCGTCGATGCTGGCGTCCCGCCCGGCCAGGTGACGTACCACACCATCGACGAGCTCCGCGAGGACCACGACCGGAAGCGCGACGTCGCCGACGCCGACCTATTCGTCTACGTCGGCGGCATGACCGTCCCCGGAAAGTACGTCGGCGGGACGCCCGCCGAACCCGACGAGGTGCGCGAACTCGCCTGGACCGCAGAGGGCACGAGCGTCATGGGTGGGCCGGTTCGGTTCGGCGTCGGCGAGGCCAACGAGGGCGCCACCGAAACCGAACGGCAGACCCTCGACTACGACTTCCTGGCGCTGGCCGACGTCGAGGCCGCCGTCTACGACCTCGTCCACGGCGGCCTGGAGGGCTTCGAGGACCGCTACCGCGACAACGACGAACTCGACCGGTGGGCCGCGAAGGGCGCCTTCGTCGTCGAGCAGCACCCCGACCACCCCGATTACCTCATCTGCGAGCTGGAGACCTCGCGGGGGTGTCCGTACCGGTGTTCGTTCTGCACCGAGCCGATGTACGGCGACCCCGACTTCCGGGCGCCCGGCTCGGTCGTCGGCGAGGTGGACGCCCTCGCCGACCGCGGCGTCCGGCACTTCCGGCTCGGCCGGCAGGCCGACATCCTCGCCTACGGCGGCGACGGCGAGGCGCCCAACCCCGGGGCGCTCCGGGAACTGTACGGCGGCATCCGCGAGGTCGTCCCCGACCTCGGGACGCTGCATCTCGACAATATGAACCCCGTGACCATCACGGAGTACCCCGAGCTGTCCCGGGAGGCGATCCGTGTCATCGCCGAGCACAACACCCCCGGCGACACCGCCGCCTTCGGCCTGGAGTCGGCCGACCCGCTCGTCCAGGAGAAGAACAACCTGCTGGTGACCGCCGAGGAGTGCCTGGAGGCCGTCCGCGTCGTCAACGAGGCCGGCGGCTGGCGGCCCGACGAGACGCGCGAGACGCAGAATGCCTCGGGGAGCGGGGCGGAGCCCCGCATACGAGGGCCGTCCGTCGACCCCGACGCCGACCGACTCCCGAAACTGCTGCCGGGCATCAACCTCGTCCACGGGCTGGAGGGCGAGCGTCGAGAGACCTTCGAGTTCAACAAGCGGTTCCTGCGAGACGTCTACGAGGAGGGGCTGATGGTCCGGCGCATCAACATCCGGCAGGTGATGGCCTTCGAGGGCACCGACATGGCCGAGACGGGCGCCGAGATCGCCGA
>PXSC01000199.1:0-26015 GCA_003023535.1 Halobacteriales archaeon QS_9_70_65
CCCGCACCTCGTCGGTGTGCAAACCCGAGGGTCCCAAACCAGCCGCCTGCGGTGCGGGGCGGTGGGAAACCCCGCCGTCGCCGGGCGACGCCCGGCTGCCTGAGGGAGCTTCGCTCCCGCTCCGTTCACGGCGGGGAGGATGTCACATCCTCTGTCGACGACCTACTCGCTGGTGGTTAGATCGTTCTCTGGCATAAAACTACGTCAGACAAGTTTCTATGGAGCGGAAGGTAGAGAACTACGATCGGACAGGAAACCCGCTGTCCGGGTCTTCTCACCGAGCATTTCAGTGGAACCCCGGTGTGTGCGTGTGGGGCGGCAGGGACGGTAGGGGTCGAGTACGTGGTGCAGGGTGTCCGACCCCCCTCCTATGAACCGCTTCGATTGCCTCGAGACTGAATACCGATCGGCCCGACTCGTCCGGAGTGTATTTCACCGGAAACCCGGTGTGTATCTCCGATCTGCTCGCACGTTCTCGACTTAGCGTACGTCCGATCGGTACGGACCCGTGTCATCGCACCCAACAGCAGAGTCGTCCGTCGTCATATCCCGTGCGTAGTTCCGTTCGTCGCCTTCCGTATCGAAGTGTTTGCGGTGTCGTTCTTCGAGGTGAACCGTGTCGGTAGGTGCGAACGCCGCTTCCTCCGAGCCGCCTTCGCCCCGAAGCGCTCGAAGAGATCGAAAAGATCGAAGAGATCGACAAGATCGAAGAGATCGACGGGCGGAGCGACACGACCGCCACGGCCGATAACTCACCGGATGGCTGAACGTTAATGCACTCAGCCGCCCTACCATGCGGCGTATGGACGTGGTCAACCCTGCGACCGGTGAACGGGAGGAGACGTACGAAGAAGACACCCGCGAGGATGTCGATGCAGCACTCGATCGGGCGACGAGCGCGTTCGACGAGTGGCGTGACCGGTCGATCCGTGACCGCGAACACCTCCTCGATGCGGCCGGAAGCGTCCTCCGGGAGAACAAACGCGAGTACGCCGAGACGATGACCCGCGAGATGGGCAAGCCGATCACCCAGGCGCTCGCCGAGGTCGAAAAGTGTGCCCGGGCCTGTGATCACTACGCCGAGCACGCCGGTGCCTACCTCGATCCCGAACCGCATCCGAGTCCACCGGGATCGACGGTCGAGACGGTGTACGAACCGCTCGGGGCCGTCCTCGCGGTGATGCCCTGGAACTTCCCCTTCTGGCAGGTGTTCCGCTTCGCAGCGCCGTACGTCACGGTGGGAAACGTTGGGCTCCTCAAACACGCCTCGAACGTCCCGGGATGTGCGCGTGCCATCGAGGAGGTGTTTCGGGAGGCCGGTTACCCCGAGGGCGTTTTCCAGTCGCTGTTGATCTCCTCGGATCTCGTCGACGACATGCTCGCCGACGATCGGCTCCGGGCGGCCACCCTCACCGGGAGCGGTCCGGCCGGGCGAGCCGTCGCGTCGACGGCCGGGGAACAACTCAAAAAGACCGTTCTCGAGCTCGGCGGGAGCGACCCGTTCGTCGTCCTCGACGACGCCGACGTCGAAGCGGCGGCCGAGACCGGTGCGTGGGCGCGCAACCAGAACAACGGACAGTCCTGCATCGCCGCCAAGCGGTTCGTCGTTCACACCGACGTGTACGACACCTTTCTGAACCGGTTCCTCGGAGAGATCGAAGCGCTCACCGTCGGCGATCCGATGGACGAGGAAACCGACGTGGGCCCGCAGGCCCGCCAGGGTCTCCTCGACGGCCTCCACGAACAGGTCGAAGCGAGCGTCGCCGCCGGTGCACGGGTCGTCACGGGCGGCGACCCGATGGACCGGGATGGGGCGTACTACCCTCCGACGGTGCTGACGGACGTCCCCGAGGGCAGTCCGGTCGATGCCGAGGAGGTGTTCGGTCCGGTCGCTGCGGTGTACGAAGTCGACGACGAGACCGCAGCCGTCGAGAAGGCCAACGACACGGAGTTCGGCCTCGGTGCCAGTATCTGGACGGACGACCGCGACCGCGGCGAGCGCGTCGCCCGACGGATCGACGCCGGCTGTGTCTACGTCAACCAGCTCGTGAAGTCGGATCCACGGGTTCCTTTCGGCGGTATCGACGAATCCGGGTACGGGCGCGAACTCGCCGAGGACGGCATCACGGAGTTCGTCAACCGCAAGACCGTCTGGGTGGAGTGAATGACGGCCTCGGATCTGCTGGTGGCCTGTCTCGAGCGCGAGGGTGTCGACCACGTCTTCGGCCTGCCGGGAGAGGAGATGGAGGACCTGTTGTTCTCGCTCCGGGCGTCGGACGTGACGTTCGTCCCGGTGCGCCACGAGCAGGGGGCGGCGTTCATGGCCGACGTCCACGGCCGGCTCACGGGCGATGCCGGCGTCTGCCTTTCGACGCTGGGCCCCGGGGCGACGAATCTCCTGACGGGCGTCGCGGACGCCCAGTTGGACAAGAGCCCGCTCGTCGCGATCACCGCACAGGGCAGCCTCGAACGGCTTCACGTGGAGAGCCATCAGGCGATCGACGTGGTCGGGATGTTCGCGCCCGTGACCAAGTGGAACGCCCAGCTGAACGACCCGGACATCGTCCACGAATCGGTCCGCAAGGCGTTCAAGATCGCCGAGTACGAGAAACCCGGTGCGACCCATCTCGAACTCCCCGAAGACGTCGCGGGCGAGGACACGGAGGTGGGTCCACTTTCGACCCGTGAGCGCGTTCGGGGTGCGGCCCCGACCCCGGATTCTCTCACCCGCGTCGAGGCGCTGCTCCGTGAGTCCGAACGACCCCTGCTCGTCGCGGGCAACGGCGCCGTCCGCACGGGGGCTGCGGGCCCGCTCCGCGAGCTGGTGGCCGTGACGGACCTCCCGGTCGTGTCCACCTACATGGGCAAGGGAGCCGTCTCGGATGACGACGAGCGCTCGCTGATGACGCTCGATTCGGGTGCCCACGAGGAGGCGGCCGATGCCATCGCGGATGCCGACCTCCTGCTCACCGTCGGTTACGACGTCGCCGAACACGATCCCGCCGACTGGAGACGCGACGATGCCGCCGTGGTTCACATCGACAGTGAACCGGCCGAAGTGTACGAAGCGTACAATCCCGACGTGGAGGTGGTCGCGGACATCGGTCGCACCCTCCGGGAGTTAACCGAGTGGTGTGAAGCGACGGCAGCGAGCTTCGACACCGAGTGGTATTCGGCCCTCCGTGAACACGTCGTCGCCGATATCGACCGCGAGCCGGCCGACACACCGCCGTTCACCGTTCGGGACGTCCTCCCGATACTGCGCGAGGCGATGGCTTCCGACGACGTGTTGATCTCGGACGTCGGGAGCCACAAGATGGCGATCGCGCAGAACTTCCCCACGTACGAGCCCGACACCTGTCTCATCTCGAACGGGCTCGCTTCGATGGGGATCGCCGTTCCCGGCGGGCTCGCCGCCGACCTCGCGATCGACGAGAACGTGGTCGCAGCGACCGGAGACGGTGGCTTCCTGATGAACGCCGCGGAGATAGAGACCGCGACCCGCACGGGGTGTAGTTACACTATCGTCGTGTTCGACGACGGCGACTACGGGTTGATCTCCGAAAAGCAGCTGGACCACACGGACGAGACGGTCGGGACGGGCTTGACGAACCCGGATTTCGTCACTTTCGCGGAGAGTTTCGGTATCGACGGCTACCGACCGGAGTCCCCCGCCGAACTTCGGGACGCCTTCGAGGCCGCGATCGGAGGCGGAATGGCACTGGTCGAAATCCCGGTCGAGTAGGTGGCCGGCGGTCGGTCACCGGATTCCGCTGGACCTCCATCGGCTCGTCCGCGATAGCCACAGTTCCGGCACCGAACGTTCATCCGACGCTTCAGTTCCCGGTCTGATCCTTGCCGTATGAACCCCCCGAATAGCGCTTCGGCGGTCATCCCGGCGACGATTCCTGCCGGATCGGAGACCGCTCCGCCGAGTCCTCCAGCGAGGGCCCCTCCGAGGCCATCGGTGGACGTCTCGACGTTCTCGGTCGCTCCCTCTTCCGGGGCGAGCTGTCGGACGAACTCGAGTGCGTGATCGCCACGATTTCTACGAGGCCGGTCGCGAGAAGGGACGATGGTCGACGCGATTCGAGACCGCGGACGTGGCGGACGCCTCGAAGGCAACTCGTCCGGGCGCGCCGAGATACGTCGGAGGGACCGGTCGCCTCGTGCGGTCCACCGTCTTTCCGTCCGCACCGCACATCGCTCCATTCACGCTACGATTCGAATACGAAGACGAGCCACGTCGTCCGTAGGCTACTCTATGGACGGTCGGTACTCCGACTTCGAGGAACTGCGGCCGACCGGCGAGGCGTCCTACGTTCCGAAGACGAGACTGGACGACGAGTGTGATGGTGACCTCCGGCGGCAACGCATCGCGACGAGTTCCGGTGGCTACCCCGATGCGCCGGCGGCCACCGACGGCCGATGCCGGTCCTGTGGGGCGTCAGTCCCGGACGGCCGGACGAAATGCCGGGTCTGTCTCACCGACCATCTCGGGAGTGCCGCGATCGGCGCGGACGAGTCGGCGTCGACGACGCTCCTCGGCATCGTCCACCTGGTCGTCGAATCGATCACGTTCTACGGCGCCGTGGCGAAGGGCGGCGCCGCGGCGAACCTCCTCTCCGCCGACGAGGCGGAGCCGGCCGTCGACGACTACACGCTCATTTATGATCTCGACGAGGCGCCGGCGCGCCAGTTGGCCGAGCGATGGCTCCCACTTTCCGACGCGGTACAGGTGTCTCAGAGAAGGGAGAGCGGCTTCTCGGAGCCGCCCGTGACCGGACCGGGTGGCACGGGAAGGAAGCGTCGGAGCGTCAGGAGCAGCTCCTGACGCGGTTCTACGACCAGCGAGGGAACGACATCCGCGACGAGTCGCACCTCGAAGCGGTCCTCGACGACGCCGACGACGTGGTACGGCTGGTTCCGGCGATGGCGCCGACCGAATCTCCCGGCTGGGGTGCGGCTGATCGCCGGGGTTCGTCGGTGCCGACGATGCAGGAACTCGACCGTCAAACCTGTGGACGGACGACCGACCATCGGTTCGAGACCCACGAGTCGGTTCCGGACGAGGCGTGGACGGGGCGACCGATCCGGGAGTGCCGGACGTGTGGTGCGGCTCGCTACGGACCGGGTTCGAGTAGGGACGGTGCCGGGCGTCGATCGATCGACAGCCCCGTAGGTAGATCCGAGTCTCGTCAGTCCACGGTTCCGGAGGACAGGCCAGCTTCGGGTCGGATCTCCGCTGGTTCGGGGCCCGATCTCCCGACGAAACGCTCGATTCTCGCCCACCCTGGACGAGATGACCGGGCGAGCACGGGGAATCGTCCGGATTTCGATGCCACCGGGGAGCATCGTCACTCCCGGGTGGAGAATCGGTCGCTCAGTCAAGTATCGATGCCGACGCGACGAGCTCGTGTACCCGCGCTGTGGCGCGCCGCACCGGCCGGGGGATTCGGTCGGCCTAAAATGCGGAACCCTTTAGACCGATTAGGTGAGCCTAAATCATATGCCGGGAGACGATGCGGCTCACGAGGCACCGACGCGCAGGGACTACGTGAAGTACGGCGGGGCGATCGTCGGTGGGGGTCTGCTCGCCGGATGCACGGAGAGCGGTGAACCGGAGTCGACGTCGACCGAGACGAGTACGAACACGGCGTCCCCTACCGAGGACGACGGTAGCTACACCGTATCGATGGAACCCGTCGGCGATGTCGAATTCGAAAGCGTCCCCGAAACGTGGGTCGCCAACAACGGCAGCTGGGCCGACATGGGAATCGCGCTGGGCCAGGAACCACCCGAGGGGCTCTGGCTCACCGGCCGGTACCGTACCCGGTACTACGACGAAATTCCGGGCGTCTCCGTCGACGAGAGTGAAATAGCCGACCTCTACCGGGACGGTGTCAGCAAGGAACTCTTCTACGAACTCGACGGCGACGTCCACGTCATCGATCCGAACTTCCTGATGAACCGCTTCAAAGGCTGGGAGCGGGAAGACGTCGACGAGATCCGCGAGAACGTCTCGCCGTTCTTCGGGAACAGTATCTTCTCGCGAGGTTACCCATGGCACGAAAACTACCGGTACTACTCCCTGTACGAGGCGTTCGGAAAGCTGAGTCGGGTATTCCAACAGCAGGCCCGCTACGAATCGTTCGTATCGGTGCACGAGTCGTTCCAGGAGAACCTCGCACCCGTAGTTCCGGGGCGTAGTGACCGCCCGTCGGTGGCCGTCCTCTGGGCGAGTGGTGACCGACCGGAGACGTTCTTACCGTACGTCATCGGAGACGGGTCCAGTTTCAAGCACCTCCGCGATCTGAAACTCCGGGACGCGCTCGCGCGCTCCGACATCAAAGACTTCCACGCCGATCGCGGCGAGATCGACTACGAGACGTTACTCGACATCGATCCGGAAGTGCTTCTCCTCCGCGGCCAAGAAGCAAAATCGGCCGACGAGTTCGAGCAGACGGTCGTCGAATTCATGCGAAATCACGGTGTCGCGAGCGATCTCACGGCCGTCGAGAACGCTGCCGTCTACCGCGCGGGTGGCCTGTATCAGGGACCGATTACGAACCTCGTCCTGACCGAACGACTGGCGGCGAACGTGTACGACGTCGACGAGGAACTCTTCGACCGACAGCAGGTCGCGGACATCGTCAACGGCGATATCTGATCATGGCTGTCGCCGAACCCGGACGGACACCCGGGCACGACCACGACGTCGTCATCGCCGGCGGCGGCCCGGCCGGCTGCTCGGCGGGCGTGGTCTACGCCCGCGAAGGGCTCGACACGGTCGTCTTCGACCGCGGGCGCTCCTCGATCCGGCGCGGTGCCCACCTCGAGAACTACCTCGGCTTCCCGGCGGGCGTCGACATCGAGACGTTCCGCGAGTTGATCCACGACCACGCTGAGGCCGCCGAGGGCGTCGATCGGATCCGACGGAAGGCGAACCTGGACGACGAGTGTACCGACCGCGATCAGTGGATCGAGTGGTTCGGCGATCACTACGGCGAGGACGCGCCGGTCGCGCCGGAATCCGACCGCTTCCGGCGGGTTCGCGAAACCTACACCGACGCCGAACCGTCGATGTACCTCCCGGACGACGGGATCGATGAGTACGCGAAACGCGCCCACGAGACGCTGGCCGAGCGGCTGAATCCGTCCGCGGTCACCGCCGCATCCGAGAACGCTTCCGGGGGTGAGTCCGACGGAGTCGACGCCGAGAGTGCCGTCGACACACTCGGGTCGGATACGCTGCCCGACGCGATCGACGACGAGGCCATCACGGCGTACGTGATCGACCACGGACTCGTGGAAGCGGGGGGACACCGATGAGCGGCGAACCCGCCGCCGGCAGCGACCGGTCGACCGGTCCCCGCGACACCCGTCGGTTCGCCTGGCTGCTCGACCCGAAGCTCGTGACGACCGCGGTCGCGAGCCTCGTCGTCATCGTCGTCGCCGGGCTCGTCCAGGTGAGCTTCGGTGCCTACACGATGAGCATCGGGCAGGCGTGGGCGGCCGTGTTCGATCCCGACGTGATCCTCAACCGGCGGGCGTGGAACGCGTTTCTGCTGGGCGGGGAGATGCCGGAGATGGGCAGGGAGAGTCTCATCGTCTGGAACATCCGTCTGCCTCGCGTGTTCGTCGGGGCGATCGTCGGGATGAACCTCGCCGTATCGGGGGCGATCTTCCAGGCGATCACCCGCAACGAGCTGGCGAGTCCGTTCATCCTCGGTGTCTCCTCGGGTGCCGGACTGATGATCCTGCTCGTGCTCGTCGTCTTCGGCGGCCTGGCGGTTTTCCTCCCGCTGATCGCTGCGCTCGGTGGGGCAGCAGCGTTTTTGATCGTCTACGCGATCGCGTGGAAGAACGGCACGTCACCGGTCAGGCTGGTGCTCGCAGGCGTCATCGTCGGGAGCGTCTTCAACAGCGTCCAGACGGCGCTGTTTTTCTTCGCCGACGACATCGGTATCGTCCAGTCGGCCATCGCGTGGACGACCGGGTCGCTGACGGGCACGGACTGGGAACAGGTGCGGATGGCGCTCCCGTGGTCGTTCGTCGCGATCCTGCTTTCGATCGCCGGGGCGAGACAGTGTAACGTGATGCTGCTCGGCGAGCAGACCGCGAAGTCGCTCGGGATGTCGATCGAGAGGGTCCGCTTCGCGCTCTCGGGCGTCGCCGTTCTGGCGGCCGCGGCGTCGATCGCGGTCGCGGGCATCGTCGGGTTCGTCGGCCTCATCGTCCCGCACATGGTGCGAAACACGGTCGGCAGCGACTACAGGAAGGTGATCGTCGGCTGTCTGTTCGTCGGCCCCGCACTGATGGTCGGCGCGGACGTCGGCGCACGGCTCGCGCTCAACCCGGTTCAGATCCCCGTCGGAATCGTCACCGGGCTGGTCGGCGGGCCGTACTTCCTGTATCTGATGCGCAGGAAACGGAACATGGGTGAGATCTGAGATGGCACGCGACACCACGGAGACACGGCGACGTGACGGAAGCGAAAAACCAGTCTCGAACGGGTCGACCGCCGAACCCGACGGCTCGGAAGCGAGCGAGCTGTCGGGAGAGGGGCTGGTTCTCCGCTATCCGTCGACGGACGAACCGGTTATCGACGGCGAGCGACTCGTTGCGACACCGGGGGCGGTCACCGCACTCGTCGGGCCGAACGGCTCCGGCAAGAGCACGCTGTTGAAAGGGCTCGCCGAGCAACTCGTGCCCGACGACGGCACGGTACTGTTGGACGGCCGGGACGTCCACTCCATGGGAACGAAGGAGCTGGCTCGCAGGCTCGGGTTGCTCTCCCAAGAGAGCACGTCGCCGGAGTCGATCACCGTCGAAGACCTCGTCTACCACGGCCGGTATCCCCACCGCGGGTTCTTCGAGATCACCACCGAAGAGGACGTGGACGCGGTCGACCGGGCCATCGACCTCGCCGGCTGTGGCCACCTCCGCGACCGCGAAGTCGGCAGCCTCAGCGGCGGGCAAAAACAGCTCGCGTGGATCGCGATGGTGCTCGCACAGGACACCGACGTGCTGTTGCTCGACGAGCCGACGACGTTCCTCGATCTCCACCACCAGTTGGAGGTCATGGAGATCGTCGAAACGCTGCGCGACGAGAGCGACATCACCGTGGTGGTCGTCCTCCACGACATCGAACAGGCGGCGCGGCTGGCCGACGAGATGGTCGCGCTCAAGAACGGCGCGATCCAGGCACGCGGGACACCCGAGGAGGTGGTCACCGAGGAGTTGCTCGCGGACGTGTTCGAGATCGACGCCGAGGTCGACGCCACCGAGCGCGGGCCACGAGTCACGCCGCTTCGGGCGCGGCACGACGCCGAAGAAGCCGAACGCTCTCCGGCGGATGCGTCCGAGGCTGAGTGACGGCCGATCTGCTCGACACGGACGGCTCGAGAGGCGAATCGGTGCCGGCAGCGTCCTGACCGGGGAAGCTATCGACCGGAAACCGGAAGTCGGTGTCGACCCACTCCGTCGTGTGCATCTCCGAGCCGTTCGTGACCAACCTGTACCGACCGGCCCACCGATCCCCGGACGGCCGGACGATCGAGAGCCGGTCAGGCCTCTCCGTTGATGATGTCCGCGACGCGTTGCCGGTCGAACAGTTCGTCCTCGGTGAACTCGTCGTCGAAGATCCGCCGGGCGGCTCGTTCAGTCTGGAAGAGGTTGATGATCGGGCCTTGATCGAGGTAGCCACCCTGGTAAATCGCGCCGTTCCGGACGGCGGTCAGTTCGCTCCCTACCGTGTGTTCTTCCAGTGGTGTGACGACGTGTTCCTCGAAGGCCGCCCGATCACGCTCCTCTTGGCCGCGGATCAGCAACACGTCCGGGTCGATGTCGAGCAGTGTTTCGAAGTCGACCTGCAGGCTCGTGTCGGCCGAGTAGTGGCCCACGTCGGTCCCCTCGAAGGCGTCGCGCAACCGCAGGTCCCGCCACTGCTTCTTGCCGACGCCGCCGTCGTAGAGCTGGTAGGGGTAGAACGTCTCGGGGGTCTCGTCGGCCGGGTACAGTAGCGTCGCTTCCGGGGTCTCCTCGGGCAGTCGCTCCTGCAAGTTCGACAGGAATTCGTCGTGAAAGGACCTGAACTGTCGGTAGCGCTCCTCGCGTCGGAACACCTCGGCGATCCGTTCGAACGCCCCGTACAGCGAGTAGTACGGATAGTCGTGCCACCCGTCGCTGCGCCGCCGAATGAAGTTCCCGAAGAACGGCCCGACGTTGCGCTCGATTTCCTCGATGTCGCTCTCGTCCCAGTCGTACCAGTGGATCAGCTGGTTCGGCTCCATGAGGTGGACGTCGGCGTCGATCTCGTAGAACCGCTCCTTGTCGACGCCGTCCTGATCGAGGGTCGTCACGGCGTCGGGATCGTACTCGACGCCGGGAAGCTCGTCGTAAAAGTGGCCGGTGGTCCGTCGAAAGTAACCGGTCCCATCGGTTCCATCGAGACGGAGTAGCTTTCCTCTTCCGCGTTCTGGGTCGGTGTCGACCGGGGGTCCGACTGCCCGGCACACCCGGCGAGCAGTCCACCGCCGACGACCGCGCCGCCGTACTTGATCGCGTCTCGCCGCGTCGGTGCCTCGTGGGTCGCCGACCCGTCTACCATACGTTTTAGGCCAGCCTAAAAATTAAAAATCCATCGAAATAATCCGACTCGGTCACCGCCGGGGGACGGTTCGGACGCTGGTCGGCTGCCGTCGAGCGAGGCGGCGACCGCGACTGTCCCGACGACGACAGCGGCGATGGCGTAAAAAATAGCGCGGACACCGACGTCACGGAAAACACCAGCGAGGGCGGGGTGCGAGGACCGATGTCGGCTTCCAGAGGATGCTGCGGAGCGACAGTAACGTGACGGCCCGCGAGGCGGCTCCGGCCTCAGCGAACAGCACGACGCTCGCGGGGATTCGACGAGCGTCGGTGAGGCCGAACAAGGCGGCACAGGCGGTCGGGGTTTCGAGCGAGCCCGCGAGCGGGCGGCCGCCGCGCGAGGACACCACAGCGAACGCAGTGAGCGAAGCGCGCGGTAAGATGCGACGCGTTCTGACGACACTGCCGGACCACGTCCGGCAGGCGGCCGGAATCCGACGGATTCCGGCACCGTCACGAGAGAGCTCCGCTCTCTCGAACGACGGCGAGCAGTAGCGAGGCGCCGAGCGAGGCGAGGGGCCTCGGACTGGCGAACGGCGTCCTCGCGAGTGAAACGAACGAGGGCTCGGCAGAGCGTCGCTCTGCCGGCGAGCCCCGCGAGCCGTGAGCCGCGCGACCGGAGCCGGCCGAGGGATTTCGAGGTTCGTACCTCGAGTCGACAATTACCACCACGAACCGTCCCGTACGCTCCCTACCTCGGCCGATTCGGGGTGGCGGACTACAGGGCGTGCGGTGTTTTCTATTACGGGCGGGAACCGCCAACGGAGGATATTTCCACTCCCTCGCCCTTTCTTCGTACATGTACGACTTCGTCGTCGTGGGCGCGGGGCCCGCGGGCTCGCGGTTCGCCCGGTCGGCAAGCGGGCGGGACCACGACGTGCTCGTTCTGGAATCGGGCGAAATCGGCCGGCCGCTGGCCTGTTCGGGCCACGTCAGCCGCGACGTCTGGGAGTTCGTCCCCGACGACGCCCGCGACCGCCTCCTCCAGAACGAGGTGGCCGGTGTCGAACGTCATCGACCGGGTCGGCCTCGACAGGACCCTCGCCGACCGCGCCCGCGAGGCCGGCGCCGAGGTCCGCGACGGCCACACCGTCACCCGGGTCGATGAGGGCCCCGACGGCGTCGCGGTGACCGCCCGCGGGCCCGACGGCACCGAGTCCTTCGAGGGCCGGATGGTCGTCGGCGCGGACGGCCCGCGGTCGAAGGTCCGCGACGAGGTGGGCCTGCCGGAACCCGACGAACTGCTGCACGGCGTGCTGGGATTCGAGGACGGCGCCGACGACGGGGACCGCGTCGACGTCCACCTCACCGTCCCGCGGTTCTTCGCCTGGCGCATTCCGCGCGGCGACGCCGGCGCCGAGTACGGGCTGGCGGTCGCGCCGGGCGACGACGCCCCCGGCCGGTTCGAGGCGCTGTTGGACGACTACGGCGTCGACGTCGAGCGGCGCTGCTCGGGTGCCATCCCCATCGGCCCGCCGGACCGGACCGTCGGCCGCCGGAGCCTGCTGGTCGGCGACGCCGCCGCCCAGACCAAGCCGTTCACCGGCGGCGGCATCCTCTACGGGATGCGCGCGGCGGATATCGCCGCCCGCGAGGTCGACCCCCGCCGGCCCGCGACGCTGGACGACTACGAGCGGGCCTGGCGCGAGGAACTACGGACCGACCAGCGGCTCGGCAGCCTCGTCCGGGCCGGCTACTCGATGCCCGAACCCGTCCAGCGGGCCGGGCTGCGGGCGTTCAGCGGCGAGATCGCCGTCCACATGGACCGGCCGACGTCGCTGTTCTCGCGAGCGCAACTGCGGGCGCTGCTGTCGTGGGGCTGATCGTGGAACTGACGTGCGCCCGCGCTGTGCCGCGCATATGACCGACGAGATGGCCCCGACGACGCCGACGGAGGGGCGGTTCCGCGTCCTACCGGGCCGGGACGACGACGAGTGGCTCTTCCTCGACGTCGAGACGATGGAGCCCACCTACGTCCCCCGGGCGTCGGTCCCGGCGCCGACGCCGGCGGTGGGCAACCGCGTCGAGGCGACCGTCTCCTGGGACGACGGGCCGGTCGTCGACGCCCTGACCGTCGAGACGGAGACGACCGTCGCCTTCGTCGAGACGACGGAGCCGATCTTCGAGGCCGCGGCGAACTGCTTCGAGCGGGCCCGGGCCGACGGCGAGGCGATGAACTCACGGGTGACCTACGACACCGACAACGAGGCCAACGGCGTGGTCTACACCTTCGCCGACCAGTCCGGTCGGCGGGATCTGCTCGCGGAGTTCCGCGACGGGGGCAAGCCGCTGGAGCCGCTGATCGACCGCACGGCCCGGCCGGACGGGGTCGACCCGCCATTGTCGGTGTTCGTCATCGATCCCGAGGAACCGTTCGTCGTCGTCTACATCGTGCTGGACCCGGACGGCCTACTGGACGAGACCGTCCGGGACACCTACCTGTAACCGAGCGCGGAGCGAACGGCCGATTAATCGTCCCGCCGGCGGACCTCGTGGCGGCCGAAGCCGTACCGGAGGCGGTTGGCGAGCCGGCGGGAGAACTTCTCCGTTCGGCGGGAGTCGAACCGCTCGCCCAACGCCTCGTAGATGAGCGGCACCGACACCTCCTGGACGAGTGCCTCCCGAATGGTCCAGGTGCCGGTCGAGCCGCCGGCGACGTGGTCGGCGACCGATCCGAGATCGTCGCCCTCCTCGCGGAACGCCTCCTCGCAGAGCTCCAGCAGCCACGACCGGACGACGGCGCCGTTGTTCCACGTCCGGGCGACCGACTCCATGTCGAGGTCGTAGCGGCCCTCGTGGAGGAGTTCGAACCCCTCGCCGTAGGCCTGCATCAGGGCGTACTCGACGCCGTTGTGGACCATCTTGACGTAGTGGCCCGACCCGGACGGGCCCATGCGAGCGTGACCGTCCGGGCCGGTGGCGACGGCGTCGAATATCGGCGTCATCGCCTCGTAGGCGGGCTCGGGGCCGCCGATCATCAGCGAGAAGCCGAGTTCGGCGCCGGCGGGGCCGCCGGAAGTGCCGCAGTCGAGGAACCGTGCGTCGACGGCCTCGGCGCGCTCGACGGACCGCTCGAAGTGGGAGTTGCCGGCGTCGACGACGACGTCGTCGCCGTCGAGGTGGGGGTCCAGTTCCCCGAGGGTGGCGTCGACGGCGTCGCCGGCCGGGACCATCAGCCAGATTCGCTTCTCGTCGGGCAGGCGGTCCGTGAGGTCGGCGACGGAGTCGGCCGGCGTCGCGCCGGCGTCGGCGGCGGCTCCGACGGCCGATTCGTCGAGGTCGAAGGCGACGACGTCGTGGCCGGCCGCGAGCACCCTGTCGATGACGATGCGGCCCATCCGACCGAGTCCGATGACGCCGAGTTGCATGTTCCGACCTCGACGGCCCGGCAGGTGAGGGTTGCGGTCGCAGCTCCCGGTATAAACACCCGGATAGAAGCGCCGATAACGCTATCCGGGTGGTTGTGATTGTACCGAACCAAGGGATGGGAGGTGACTACACCCGGCGAGCGCTCCTCCACCTCGCCGCGACGACGGGCATCGTTCCCGCCGCCTCCGGCACCGGAGCGGCGGCTCCGGTCGGCGGTGATCGGGGGACGGACGCCGACGAGGAGTACCTCGAGCGGGAGTTCCGGAACTTCGCGAAGACGATGGAGGCGCCGGCCGAGCAGACCTCCGACCCGGGGTTCATGCGCCGCTGGCAGGCCCGGAGCCGGAAGAACGGCCGGCGGTACGCCGAGCGCGTCGCGGCCGAACCCGGCTGGCGGAGCCACGCCAACCTCTGTGCGACGTGGAGCGAGCAGTGCACCGGCGACCCCGCCCTCTATCGCGACGTCGACGACCGGGGGTTCTACGGCGCCGTCGGCGAGCGCCGCCGGGTGGCCTTCTACGACCGGCAGGGTGCGCGGCTCTCCGGTCACCTGTGGACGCCGGTCGAGGCGAGCGGGAGGGACGGAGAAGGGCTGCCGGGGGTCGTCGTCACCGACGGCTCCGTGCAGGCGCCGGAGCCGCTGTACTGGTGGGCCGCCCAGTCGCTCGTCGCCGCCGGCTACGTGGTGCTGACGTACGACCCGCGGGGGCAGGGTCGCTCCGACAGCGTCACGCCGGACGGCGACCGCGGCGGCAACGCCGACGCCGACGTGTTCGTCTCCAACCAGGTCGACGCCGTCGACTTCCTCCGGTCGACGCCCGAGGAGCCCTACGCGCCGAACGCGGAGTACGACCGCGGCGACGGGGCGCCCGTCGAGCCGTACGACCCGGCCGCCGGGCTCTTGGACCGCTCGCGGGTCGGGATCGCCGGCCACTCGGCGGGTGCCGTCGGCGCCAGCATCGTCCAGGGGCTGGAGCCGTGGCCGACCGGCGGCGACAACCCCGTCGACGCCGTCGTCGCCTGGGACAACCTCGGCGACGGCGAGGCGCTCGCCGCCCGCCGACCGGAGCGGGAGGCCGAGGACCTGGCGACGCTGCTGGAGACGGTCCCCGACGGCGGGGTCGAGCCGCGGGTCCCCGCGATGGGCCAGGCCGGCGACTACTTCCTGACGCCGCGGCCGCACGTCGAGCCGCCGGACCCGGACGCCAAGTCGGTCGGCTTCGAGCGGTGGCGCGCCGCCGACGTCGACGCCTACCAGCTGGTCGTCCGCGGCGGCACCCACTACGAGTGGTCCCGGACGCCGACGTTTCCCGCCACCTCCTGGGGGTTCGGCAACGCGCTGGCGGACTACTACACCGTCGCGTGGTTCGACCGCTGGCTCAAGCGACCGTCGGAGCCGGGCTACGACGACGCCGACGCCCGGCTGCTGGCCGACGACGAGTGGGGCGACCACCTCAGCTTCCACTACTGCTCGCGACGGGCCTTCGAAGGGCGCGACGGCCGCGAGCACGTCTGCGAAGAGGGAGTAGTGTTTAGTGGGGGAGGAATAGCGTCTTTCGGCGGTGATGACGGCGTTTCCGAACGCCCCCGCCCGCTCGCTTCTTTACGAGGTCTCCTTCGCTGCGCTCGCTCGTCCTCGCCGTCTCCGGCAATCGGCGATTTCCGGGAGTGAGCGGATCGGAGATCCGCGATCTACGGAAGAGCTTCGCTCTTCCGGGATGACGAACGACGGCGACGACGGCAGCGAGACGAGAGCAACGACGACGGCGGCAGTGGAAACGACGAGAGCGGCGACGAGGGCGACGAGGGCGACGAGAACCGCAAAACGGACTTGAGAACCGACGCGACGTTTCGGCGCCCGTAACCCCCGCAGGGTATAGGCCGCTGGGGGTCGAAGGCGTCGACGAATGCCGGCCATCCAGACGCGGGCGCTGTCGAAGCGGTACGGCGACGTCGTCGCGCTCGATTCGCTGTCGCTGGCCGTCGGCGACGGCGAGTGCTACGGGTTCCTCGGGCCGAACGGCGCGGGCAAGTCGACGACGATCAACATCCTGACGGGACCCCGTCGAGACGCCGGTCGAGGCCCGCCGCCACGTCGGCATCCTGCCGGAGAGCGGCCGGCCGCCTTCCTTTCTGACCGTCCGGGAGTACTTCGAGTTCGCGGCGGCGACCCGCGAGCTCGACCCGGCGACGGCCGCCGACCGGATCGAGGCGTGGGCCGAGCGGCTGGAGTTCGCCCACAAGCTCGACACCCTCTGTACGGACCTCTCGCAGGGCGAACGCCAGAAGGTGCTCATCACGCAGGCGTTTTTCCACGAGCCGCCGGTGGTGTTCATCGACGAGCCGTTGACGAACCTCGACCCCATCATGCAGGAACGGGTCAAGGGGTTCTTCGAGACGTACCGGGCGGCCGGCAACACGCTGTTCCTGTCGACGCACTTCGTGGAGACGGCCGCCGAGGTGTGTACGCAGGTGGGCATCATCAACCGGGGCCGGCTGTTGGAGGAGCTGCGGCCCCGCGGGATGGACGGCGACGCGCTGCTGGATCGGTTCTTCGCCGCCGTCGACGAGGACGTCGCCGAAGCCACCCTCGCGCGGTCGTCGACGGGATGACCTCGACGGGCTACCTGCTGCGGCTGATGGCCGTCGAGGAGTGGCGGCTCCGCAGCCACGTCTTCGGCGGCCGCCGGTTCGCGCTGTTCCCGCTGTTCGTCGCCGGCGTCGCCGCCGGGACGGCCGCCTTCTTCGGGCTGGCCGACGCCGACGCCGGACTACTTATCGACGGCCTCCACCTCGTCGTCGCCGCCCTCGGCCTGCAGGTCGGCACCGTCGGGCTCGTCGGCCGCGACGCCCTCGAGGACCTGCTCGGGGAGACGGCGCTGCTTCTGTTCTCCGCCCGGGCCCTCCCCGTCGAGCCCCGGAAGCTCCTCGTCGCCTTCCTCGTCAAGGACGTCGCCTTCTACGCGGTGCTGTTCCTGCTGCCGCTGACGGTCGGGTTGGTCCCGCTGGTCGTGCTGGCGGACGTGCCGGCGGCGCGGCTGCCGCTGCTGTTCGGAACGACGGTCGGCGTCTTCGCGGTCGGCGTCGCCGCCAGCGTCGCGCTGGTCGGCGTCCACACCCGCTCGCGGCTGGCTTCGACGGCCGTCGCGGCCACGACCGTCGTCGCGCTCGTCGTCGACGGCGGCCGCCTGCTGTCGGTCACCCCCTACGGGCTCCTGTCGGGCGTCACCCCGGCGGCGGTCGCCGGCAGCCTCTTCCTGCCGGTCGGGCTCGGCGCCGTCGGGGTCGCGCTGTTCCGGTTCGACCGCCGGACGCCGACCCGGACCGCCGAGAACCGCTTCGGCCGGCTCCGCGGCCGGCTCGGCGACGCCGACGGCCAGGGGCTGCTGGCGAAGTCGCTACTCGACGTCGTCCGGTCGTCGGGCGGGCTCTGGAAGGTGGTCTTCTCCCAGGGGCTCGTCTTCGCCGTGCTGGCCGTCCTGCTCGCCTTTCTCCCCGACGTCGTCCCGATCCGCCTCGAACCCGGCCTCACCGTCGCCGGCGTGCTCGCGCTGGGGTCGTTCACCACGTACAACTGGCTCTGTCAGTTCGACGACACCGGCTTCTACCTCCGGTATCCGGTCGCGCTGTCGGCGGTGTTCCGGGCGAAGCTGCTCGGCTTCTGTCTGCTGGCGCTGCCGTCCGGGCTGGCCTTTCTCACGCTCGGCGGGCTCGTTTTCGGCACCGGGACGATGCTGGTCGGTATCGCCGTCTTCGCGCCGCTGTCGCTGTACGTCTTCGGCGTCACCGCCTACGTCGCCGGCCTGGAGCCGACGGAGCTGCTGTTCGACACGCCCGTGTTCGCGGCGTTCACGCTGGCGATGATGATCGTGCTGGTTCCGCTGGTGGTCGCGGCCATCGTCTTCGAACTGTGGCCGGCCGGTCTCGCGGTCGGCAGCGTCGTCTACGCGTCGCTGGCCGGCGGCGTCGGCCTCGTGCTCTACCGCCGGGCCGGACCACGCTGGGAGCGGCTGGCGCTGACCGGCGACGCCTGACCCGCGACCGCCGGGTCGACGTACACCACCATCCCGTCGAAGGAGTTGCCGCCGGTCGAGCGGTGGAGAACGCCGTACCGGCGGTAGTCGTCGGGGACCCGCTCGGCGAGCCGTGGCGACCGGTCGCCGTCGGCGACGACGAGCCGTTCCGGCGCCCGCCGGCAGTCGACGGCCCGCTCCAGCGCACAGTCGGCCTCCGCGACCACGACCGGCGGGAGGTCCTCGGGTAGCGGCTCGTCGCCGGAGACGTCGACCGCGGTCACGGAGGCGCCGGCGCCGTCGAGGTACCACGCCCACGGGAGCGTCTCGAACCAGGCGACCCGCTCCGGCGAGCGGGTCCCGCCGGCGGCGTCGGTGACGTCGCCGGTGCCGTAGAACAATACGTCCGGGTCGCCCTCGTGGCGCTCGGCGACGGCGACGGTCGCGTCGACCGGCTCGCGCAGCTCCTGTTGCGGCTGGGCGAACTGCACGAGTTCGTTGTCGGGGCCGGTCGGGTCGACGAACGCCGCCGAGACGCCGACGACGGCCACGTGTCCGGCCGCCGCCGTCAACAGGACGGCGACGACGGCGGCGCCGATCCGGTCGTCGTCGGTCAGTGACTCGCGGCCGATGTCGACGAGCGTCCCGAGACCGACCGCCGCCGGCACCGCGAGCGGGACGAGGGCGTTGACGAGTATCCAGGCGCCCCAGATGTCCGTTCCGAGGGGGTAGCCGACGACGCTGGCGAACCCCCAGTAGCTACAGCCCAGGACCACCCGTCGGGCCTCCGTCCGGCGGGTCAGCTCCGAGAGAAAGCCGACCACGGACAGCCCGACCAGCACGCCGGCGTACTCCAGGCTCGTCGCGACGAACCGCTCCAGTAGTGTTCGGTACGACTCGAGGTCCTTCTCTCCGCCCTGGCCGAACCAGTACTCCATCCCGGCGGCGATATCGGACGACGTCGCCCGGAGGGTCGCCCCGGGCGCGCCGGACCACAGCCCGGCCTCGCCGCCGCGAGGGGCGTAGAGGAAGACGACGACGGCGACGAGAACCGCGGCGGCGCCGGCCGCCGAGACGACGAGCCGCCTGGCGGCGCCGGGCGACCGGTAGGTCCCGACGCGGTCGGCGAGAAGCGGCCACAGCCGCCGCCGGGTGCCGACCGGCGGGGCGACCCGCACTTGGGTTCCGACGATCAAAAGCGCCGCCGCCCCGAGCCAGCAGAGCACGTAGACGACGGCGTTTTCCTTGGCGCCGGCGCCGAGCGCGAGGAAGACGGCGGCCACGGGCAGGTATCCAGTGCCGTCGCCGTCGTACCAGCGGACGAGCGCGGCGAAGGAGACGAAGCAGAACGCCGCGACGAACACCGTCGACCGCGCGAACCGCGAGTAGTACAACAGTACGGGGTCGAGGGCCAGCAGCGACGCGAGACCGACGACCTCGACGTCGTCGAGGTGGCGGCGGAACCACAGCGCCACGAGCGGCAGCAGGCCGCCGATGGCGGCGACCGGCGCCCGCATCACGAAATCCGAGGCGCCGAACGCCGCGAACAGCGGCCGGTGGAGGTGCTGCATCAGCGGGCCGTGGATGATGTACCGGTAGCTGACCGCGCCGGTTTCGAGGTACTCCAGGCCCCACCAGGCGACGCGGGCCTCGTCGTAGTGGGCCACCCGCGACCCCAGCAGGACGAACCGCGCGACGAGCGCGACGACCGTCACCGCGAGGACGGCCCGGCGGGTGCGGTCGCCGGAGTTCATCGCCGGGCGTCGACGGCGCGCGTCGGGCCGTCGCGGACGGGTGCCGCGCCGCTGTTCGACGGCCAGCGGGCGGGCTGTCGGGCAGTCATGGAGCGCAACTCGGGGAGGGCGGGCAAATGTCTTTCCGTCGCGGGCGGGTCGTACTGCCGGCCGTGATTCCACCAAGTCTTGACCGGGGAAGATACGTCCGGAGCCACGTCGTCCGGACGGGACCGTCTCACGCGGGGACGGTAGCCGTCAGCGGGCGGCGTCGAGCCCGTAGAGGGCGCCGAACTTCGACTCGGCGTAGTCGAGGAAGAAGTCGGCGGTGAACGGCTCGCCGGTCGCCTCCTCGACCAGCTCGTCGGTGGTGTACCGCCGGCCGTGGGCGTGAACGTCGTCGGTGAGCCACTCGTGCAGCGGGCCGAACTCGCCGGCCCGGATCTTCCCGTCGAGGGCCGCGACCTCGGCGGCGGCGGCGTCGTACAGCTGCGCCGCGAGGACGCTGCCGAGCGAGTAGGTGGGGAAGTAGCCGAAGGAGCCGTGGCTCCAGTGAATGTCCTGCAGACAGCCGTCGGCGTCGGTCTCCGGCCGGATTCCGAGATACTCGTCCATCTTGTCGTTCCAGACGGCCGGCACCTCCGCGACGTCGAGGTCGCCGGCCAGCAGGTCCTGCTCGATCTCGAACCGGAGGATGATGTGGAGGTGGTAGGTGAGTTCGTCGGCCTCGACGCGGATGAGGTTGTCCTCGTACACCCGGTTCGCGGCCTGGTAGGCCTGCTCGGGCGTGAGGTCGGTGCCGTGGTGGTCGTTGAACCGGGGGACGAACCCCTCCCAGAACGCCCGCGACCGGCCGACGTGGTTCTCCCAGAGCCGCGACTGCGATTCGTGGACCGTCAGCCCGCGGTGTTCGCCCAGCGGCGTCCCGTAGTCGTCCGTCGACAGCCCCTGGGTGTAGGTGGCGTGGCCGAACTCGTGGACGGTCGACCCCAGCGAGTCCAGCGGCTCGGACTCGTCGAACCGCGTGGTGACGCGGGCGTCGAACTGCGTTCCCGACGAAAAGGGGTGGGGAGCGGTGTCGAGCCGGCCGCGGTCGAAGTCGTAGCCGAGCGTCTCCAGCGTCTCCCGGGCCAGCGCCAGCTGGTCGTCCTCGGGGAAGGTCCCCTCGACCGCGTGGAGGCCGGCGTCGGCCGTCCGGATGTCGTCGATGAGCGGCACCAGCCGGTCGCGGAGCCGCTCGAGCACCCGCTCGGCGACCTCCAGGTCCAGGTACGGCTCGTAGTCGGCGAACAGCACCGCGTAGGGGTCGGCGTCGGAATCGATGTGCTCGGCGTACTCCCGCTTGAGTTCGAGCAGCCGCTCGACGGTCGGCGCGAACGTCGACCAGTCGTCCGTCTCGCGGGCCTCCTGCCAGACGGGGTGGGCGTCGCTGGTGGCCTCGCTGATCTCCTCGACGAGTCCCGTCGGGACCCTGGCTTTCCGGTCGTACTGCCGGCGTATCTCCCGGACGACGGCCGCCTCCTCGGCGGGCAGCTCCGCCGCCTCCAGTTCGTCCAGCCAGGCGCCGACGTCGTCGTCGACGAGCAGTTCGTGCTGCATCGCCGAGACCGCACTGCGCTGTTTCGCCCGGGCCGGCGTCCCTCCCTCGGGCATCATCACCTCCTGGTCCCACGACAGGACCATGTTCGCGTCCCCGAGGTACGTCGCAGTCAGGGTTCGGCGGGAAAAGAATCCACGGATGGACATACAGGACCGGGCTGGCGGGCCGGCCGCGGCGCCACCGTGTCGTCACCACGCCCGCGATTCGGCGACCCGACGGTAGACGTCGGTACACCGCTCGACGGCGTCGAGGGAGACGCTCTCGGTCGCGGTGTGGGCCTCGCCCGGCTCGGCGGCGCCGCAGACGACGCAGGTCGCCCCCGCCCGTCGGGCCAGCCAGCCGGCGTCGGTGGCGTGCGGCTTGACCACCGCCTCGGGCGTTCCCGGCTGGGCAGCGTCGGCCGCCTCGATGACGGCGTCGGCGAAGGCCGACTCGTCGCAGGCCATCGGCGGGAGGTCCTGGTCGACCGCGACGGAGACGCCCGGAATCGCCTCGACGGCCCCGAGGTCAGCGCGCTCTCCCGGTACCGTCCGCTCGTCGACGGTGACCGTACACCGCTCGGGGACGACGTTCCAGCCGTCGCCGCCGTCGATTTCGGTGACGACGACGCTACCGGCGAGGTCGTGGCCCAGCACCTCGGTTCGGGGTGCGTCGGCGGCCCGGACCAGGTCGACGGCCTCCGTCGCCCGGTAGATGGCGTTGGCGCCGGCCTCCGGTTCGCTGGCGTGGGCGGCCTCGCCCTCGGCCTCGACGGTCACCGCGCGGCGGCCCTTGTGGGCGACGGCGACGTCCGTGATCCTCTTTCCGGAGTACCCGGTCGACCCCTCGCCGACGACGGCGTAGTCCGGCGCGAAGCCGTCCTCGACCGCGGCGCGACAGCCGACGCCGCCGGACTCCTCGCCGACGAAGGAAGCGAAGACGAGTTCGCCGGCCGGCTCGGCGTCCCGGAAGGCGACCATCGCCGCCGCGAGACTGCCCTTCATGTCGGCGGCCCCGCGGCCGTACAGTCGGCCGTCCCGCTCCTCGAGGGCGTAGTCGTCGCCGTCGCGCTGGCCGTCGTCGGGCGCGACGACGTCGTGGTGGCCGACCAGCGCCAGCGACGTTCCGGCGCCGGCGTTCCGGCGGGCGACGACGTTGCCGGCGTCGTCGCGGGCGACGGCCGCGTCGGCGTGGTCGGCGAGCCAGGACTCGATCAGGTCGCCGGCCGCCGTCTCGTCGTCGTGGCTGGGCGTCGCGACGAGCCGGCGGGTGAGTTCGCGGGCCGTCATCGACGGGACGACGGGAGCGAGCGGGTTCACTGTCACGGCTCATGGGGCCGGGGTCGCGTCGTCGGCGACGGGTCGCGTCCCTCGCCGCGGCCGGCGGACGCCCCTCGCATCACCGTATTTATACGCGTCGACCTCCCTACGTCGGGTATGGAGATTCTGCCGGACACGAGCGCGGTCGTCGACGGCCGCGTGTCGGAGCGCGTCGAGACGGCGGGCTTCGACGGCACCGTCTACGTCGCCGAGGCCGTCGTCGGCGAACTCGAGGGCCAGGCCAACGACGGCCGCGAGGGCGGCTGGGACGGCCTCGAAGAGCTCCAGCGGCTCGCCGACTTCGCCGACGACGGCGACATCGACGTCGAGTACGTCGGTCGTCGGCCGGACGCCGCCGAGCGGTCGGGCGCCGGCGAGGGCGACGTCGACGCGCTCATCCGTGGACTGGCCGCCGACCACGGCGCGACGCTGCTGACGAGCGACGTCGTCCAGGCGGAGGTCGCCGAGGCCAAGGGGCTGTCCGTCGACTACGTCGAGCCCCGGACCGACGACGCCGGCGACGACGATGGGCTCGCCGTCGAACGGTTCTTCGACGAGCGGACGATGTCGGTCCACCTGAAGACGGGGGTGCCGCCGAAGGCCAAGCGCGGCGCCGTCGGCGAGATGAGCTACCAGGCCCTCGAGGACGACCCGCTGGAGGAGGCGCGAATGCGGTCGTTCGCCGACGACGTCGTCGAGACGGCCCGCGCCTCCAGCGACGGCTTCGTCGAGCTGTCGCAGCCGGGGATGACCATCGCCCAGGTGCGGGACCTCCGGATCGCGGTCGCGGAGCCGCCCTTCGCCGACGGCGTCGAGGTGACCGCCGTCCGGCCCATCGTCAAGACCGACCTCGACGACTACGCCTTCGCCGACGAGCTCCGCGACCGGCTGGCCGAGCGGAACCGCGGCGTCCTCATCTCGGGGTCGCCCGGCGCCGGCAAGTCGACGTTCGCCCAGGCCGTCGCCGAGTTCCTCGACGACGCCGACTTCGCCGTCAAGACGATGGAAAAGCCCCGCGACCTCCAGGTCGGGCCGGAGATCACCCAGTACACCGAGTTGGGCGGGTCGATGAAGAACACCGCCGACTCGCTGCTGATGGTCCGGCCGGACTACACCATCTACGACGAGGTGCGGAAGACGTCGGACTTCGAGACGTTCGCGGACATGCGGCTGGCCGGCGTCGGGATGATCGGCGTCGTCCACGCCACGCGGGCCATCGACGCCCTCCAGCGGCTCGTCGGCCGGGTCGAGCTGGGCATGATCCCGCAGGTCGTCGACACCGTCGTCTACGTCGAGGCCGGCGAGATCGACACCGTCTACGACGTCGCCACGGAGGTGAAGGTGCCGCACGGGCTCACCCAGGACGACCTCGCCCGGCCGGTCATCGTCATCCAGGACTTCGAGACCGGCACGCCGGCCTACGAGATATACACGTTCAACCGGCAGGTCGTCACCGTCCCGCTGGAGGGTGCCGACGGCGCGGGCGACGACACCGGCGTCGAGCGCGTCGCCAAACAGGAGATCGAGCGGGAGATCCGGTCGGCGGCCCGCGGCCACGTCGAGGTCGAGCTGCGGGGACAGAACGAGGCCGTCGTCTACGTCGAAAACGACGACATCAGCTACGTCATCGGCAAGGGCGGCGGCCGCATCGGCAAGATCGAAGACCGCCTCGGCATCAGCATCGACGTCCGGACGTTCGACGACCGGCCGGGCGGCGCCTCCGGCGGCGGTGGCGGCTCCGGGGGCGCCGCCGGCGAGGTCGTCGTCCCGGAGGTGACCGACCGCCACGTCGTCGTCCCGCTGGACGACCACCACGGCGAGACCGTCGAGGTGCGGGCCGACGACGAGTACCTCTTCACCGCGACCGTCTCCCGCGGCGGCGAGATTCAGGTGTCGCGGGGCTCCACGCACGCCGTGGCCGCATCGCGGAGGGACGCGGCCCTCCGGCGCCGCGTCTCACCTCTCGGCCTCGAGTCGGACGAACGCGATACAGGCGACCCAGCCGTCGCCGGCGGGGTCCGGGGTGCCGAGTTCAGCGGCGTACCGTCCGGGGTCGAGGTCGGGGTCCGATCGGACGGACTCGACCGCCTCGAGGAGCGACCAGGAGCGGGTTCCGCCGGGCGTCACGGTCGCCTCTCCGTCGCCGGCGGTCTCGCGGTCGAGTTCCGTCCACCCGTCGCCGCCGTCGTGGTGGACGCGCCAGCTGTGGGGGTTGAACGAGAACTCCACGTCGGACCGGTCGTGGAGGGTCAGCGTCACCTCCTCGGCGGGTGTCCCGTCGTCGAGGCGGCTCCGCTCCGGCGTCGCCGCGAGGAAGACGCCCGCGTCGCGCTCGACGGTGTGCGAGCAGACGGCTCTGTCGCGGGTCGTCTCGAAGGGTGGACACCGCCGGGCTTCGGCGGTCGGGGTCGGCTCCGTCCCGTCGGAGTCGGTCGGCGCGCCGTCCGGCGCGTCGTCGCCGCCGGCCGGGGCACCGGTACAGCCGGCGGCGAACTCCAGGGTCGGCAGAGCGGCGAGAAGCCTTCGTCGGTTCATACTTCGAACGACGGACCGAAGCGACGAGCACGTTCGGGTGGCGCAAAGAGCCGGTTGACCCTCGGCGACGCGGGACGGTACGCTTGCCAGTGCAGGCAGTCGTACGGAGAGCGACGGTCAGTCGTCGGAGACGGCCGCGTCGGTCCCGTCGGCGGCGGCGTCGACCGACGTCTCGATCTCGTAGAGGTTCTGGCGCGCGTCGGCGAAGTAGACGTCCTCGGTGACGATGTCGATCTCCTCGAGTCGCTCGAGGGCGTAGCGGACGGTTCTGGGTCATCGGGCCGTTGTACTCGAGCACCTTGTAGACGAGCTTCGCACTTGGCGGGAGGTCCGAGAGTTCTTCCCCGTCAGAATCGGCCATCTGTGCTAATTCACACGCAAGGCTCGGGAATAAGCTTTGACCCCAACTAGTTGGGTACGGTTCGACGAGTTCGACGGGCGCGGGCGAGGGGTGGAACGAACCGCTTTTGCCGCCGGACGGCCGACGGTGAGGTATGTCAACCGACACGGCCGAGCGGCGGGCCGAACACGTCCGCGGCGTGACGGTCACGTTTCTGGCGTGTTTCGCCGGCGTCGCCGCGGCGGTGGTCTCGGCGAGCGTCGCCGGCGGGCCCAAGGACCTGCTCGGCGTCTACGTGGTCGCGGGAGCCGTGCTCATGCAGTTTCCCCTCCACCGGGCGCTGGAGGCGGTTGGAATCGACCTCGACGTCGACGACTTCGGGCCGAAGGACTTCCTCTACGTCGCGTTCATGACCTTCGCGCTGTGGTTCGTCTGCTGGACGGTGCTGCTGACGACGGGGACGAGCCCCTGATG
>PXSC01000199.1:26051-26912 GCA_003023535.1 Halobacteriales archaeon QS_9_70_65
TGCGGCATCTGCGTCGAGAAGTGTCCCTTCGACGCCCTGGAGATAATCAACCTCCCGCAGGAACTCGACGAGGAGCCGACCCACCGCTACGGCGAGAACAGCTTCGCGCTGTACGGCCTGCCCGCCCCGCAGGAGGGCCGCGTCACCGGCATCCTCGGGCCGAACGGCATCGGCAAGACCACCGCCGTCCACGCATTGGCCGGCGAAACCGTTCCGAATCTCGGCCGGTTCGACGAGGAACCGGACTGGGACGACGTCCTCGAGGCCTACCGCGGCACCGAACTACAGGGCTACCTCGGGGACCTCCGGGCGGGCGAGGTGACCGTCGCCCGCAAGCCGCAGTACGTCGACCGCATCCCCGACAGCTTCGACGGCCGGACCGAGGAGCTGCTGGCCGGCGTCGACGAACGCGGCGTCGCCGACGAGCTGATCGAGCGGCTCGGCATCGGGCCCGTCGTCGACCAGCCCATCGACACGCTGTCGGGCGGCGAACTCCAGCGGGTGGCGCTGGCGGCCACGCTGGTCCGCGACGCGGACTTCTACTTCCTCGACGAGATAACGCCGTATCTCGACATCGGCCAGCGGGTGACCGCCGCGCGACTCGTCGGGGAACTGTCCGAGGAGGGCCGCTCGATGCTCGTCGTCGAGCACGACCTCGCGGTGTTGGACCTGCTGGCGGATGCGCTGCACGTCGCCTACGGCGAGCCGGGCGCCTTCGGCGTCGTCACGCCGCCCAAGTCCACGAAGGGCGGCATCAACCAATACCTCGAGGGCTACCTCGAAAACGAGAACATGCGCGTCCGCCAGGAGGCCATCGAGTTCGAGGAGCACGCCCCCCGGTCGGCGACCCGCGGCGACGCC
>PXSC01000200.1 GCA_003023535.1 Halobacteriales archaeon QS_9_70_65
CGACCTGGAGTACACGAAGCGGGCCTACCGGGAGGCGCTGCGGCTCTACCCGCCGGCGTGGGCCGTCTTCCGGCAGGCCGACGGCGACCAGCCGCTCGGCGACTACCTCATCGAGGACGGCTCCGCGATCATCACCCCACAGTGGTCGGTCCACCGCGACGACCGCTACTTCGAGGCCCCGGAGACGTTCGACCCCGACCGCTGGGCCCGCCGCGACCCCAACGCCGTCGACGCCTACTTCCCGTTCTCGACCGGGCCGCACGCCTGCATCGGCCGCGGCTTCGCGCTGTCGGGCGCGACGCTCGTGCTCGCGCGGCTGGTGCGGGACTTCGACGTCGACGTCCCCCAGGACGCCCTCGACGATCTCCGCATCACGCCGACGCTGCGGCCCGTCGACGGCGTCGACGCGACCGTCCGGCCGGCCGAGTAGCCACGCCGCGGCGGTCGCCCGGGAATCGACCCCCGCCGACGACCCTCGTCATGAACGTTCTGCGGACCCGACTCAGGTGAGTTACTCGGCGATTACGACGTCGAACCCCCAGTCGAACGATATCTCTGCGTCGCTCCCACGTGATTCGTGAACGGAATATCCGTTGCTGAACCCGTGTTCGCCGGCCGCGAAACACGTTTCGGCCAACGCGGACGTGAGAATCCGCCGTTCCTCGGAGATCTTCTCTCCCGCCGCGACAGTAGCGTCCTCTATCCCCCGCGCGACGCTCGCCGCCCCGACGGGACACCCGTTGGAGATACCGCCGGTTCGGGGAATGACCACCAGATGTCTCCCCGCGCAAAGCGACGTATGAAACGGGAGTCCCTAATCGTAGGTCTGGAGTGTCCAGGCACGGGTGTCTCGGTTTCGGAGTGAAACGGTGACCGTCGCCCCACGGTCGCCAGTCGGTTGTTCGAGGAGCTCGACGCGTCCCTCGAAGGGAACGGACTCTGGGAGCGAGTGTGCCCGGACCGTCTCGATCCGACCGACGTCACCGGTCGGGGTCGGCTTCACGAACGAGTGGCTGGACGTCTCGGTCGGCGTCTCGGCGTCGGCTGGCGTTTCGGTATGAGTCCGAGTCGGCGTCTCGATAGCGTCGTCACCGGGTCGCATCGAGCAACCGGCGAACCCCCCCAGGACGGCCGCCGCGAGCAGCTTACGCCGCCTCATGGAGCCTTCTCATCCCGAGAGGTACTATATCTTTCCCAGCAGCCGGTCGATACGTACGGTACTTGCCTTACCTCGTTTCGCGGCCGTTTTAGCGAGGTGGACGGCGTGCTACCGGCGCTCCGTCGGCGCGGCGGGCACGGTGGCGGCGACCGTTCGCTCGTGGGACCCCTCGGCACGACACTTGCCGGACGGGTGACGACCGGCGCGCACACGAATCGTCCCCGGTATACGGTAACTATTTCCGAAGCGGCCGCAGTTCGAGTATGAACCCGACAGACGGCGTATCATGCCGTGCCGTCCTCCGGAGTCTCGCGGTGACGGGCTCGCTGCCGGCCTGCCGACCGCCGTCACCGGGACGATACAAAGACGTGGGAGTATCGGGGCAATCGTCGCCCGTGGTTCGGTCTCCAGTCGTCGGCTCCACCCCAGGAATCCATTGGTTTTCGCCTCAGAACCGCCGTAAGTGCTGGACCTGTCGTTTTCCGTCGGCGGTCCCGCTACCCCGGTCGAGGCCCCCGGCCGTCCCTACGGTCGCCGGTCGGTCGGGGAGCCGTCCTCGCGGTGGGCCAGCCGCTCGCCGACCGACCCCGGCACCGGCGTCCGGCAGTACCGGCAGTACCACGACCGACCGGTCGGCCGCGGCTCCTGGACGAGTTCGTCGCCGGCGGACAGCGTCGCACCACAGCCGTCGCAGGTGTACGCGCTCGGCATACGTCAACGTGGAGCGCCGCGGTACTAACGCTGACGGCCGGCGGCGTCAGGAGCGGGCCGTCGCTCGCTCGACGTCTCCCCGGAGCCAGTCGACCTCCGATAGCTCCGCGACGGCCGCCACGACCGGGTAGTCGAACGGCTCCGTCCGGTGAACCGCCTCGGGGTCAAGCGGTTCGAGACGCGGAACGTCTCGTCATCTACTCACGGCCGTAGGCCGTTCGCATGGTCCGAGGGACTACGTCCCTCGCCTGTCACAGAAAACTCGTCTTCCGCACGACCCTGAGGCGCTTGGCCTGCTCGGTCTGATGGTACTGCCGGGTCTGCGTGGCTGGCGGAGTCGACGTCTTCCTGCGGGGCGACGACGGCCCGCTCGGGCGGCCGAGGCGGTGACCGGTCGCGTCACGGCGCCGTCTCCGCCGAGCGGACGTCCAGTTCCGTCCCGCCGGGGTCGTCGTCGACCGACACCGACCAGCCGTGACTCGTCGCGAGCGTCCGGACGTTGGGCAGCAGCATCGCCGTCTCGGCGTTCGGCACCGCGTTCCCGTAGGCGAAGATCTCGCTCTCGTCGAACCCCGCAAGCGAGCGGTCGTCGTAGGCGACGCTGAAGCCGTCGTCGTGGCCCCGGACGGCGACCGTCGAGGCGCCGTTGCGGTCGGCGAACTCGATGACGCGACCGAGCAGTTCGACGAGTCGTTCGCGGCTGGCCTCGACGTCGACCGACCGCTCGACCGACAGCTCGACGTCGGTGTCCGCCCGCCGGCGGGCGGCCCGGGCGAGTTCGCCGAGATCGAGCGTCGTCGTGCCGGAGACCGTCTGGCTGTAGCGGGCCAGCGCCTGCAGCTCCTCGACGACGCCTTCGATGTCGGTGGCCTCCCCGGCGATGGCCGCCGCGTGCTCTTCCAGCTCCGGGTCGTCGGCCTTCTCGGCGGCCCGCGCGAGGAGGTCGGCGTGGCCGCCGATGATGCCGACGCTGTTGCGGAGTTCGTGGGTGATGGCGGTCGCGAACCCCTCGAGCTGTTCGTCCTTCTCGCGGAGCCGGCGCCGCTGGCGCTCGATGGCCGTCACGTCCGTGTAGACGACACCGCGGCCGACGTCCGTCGTCCCGACCGTGATCGGGGTGGTCTCGACGAGAAAGTGCCGCCGCTCGCCGTCGCGCTCGAGCTCGACGGTGCCGCCGTCCTGCAGCGGGCCCGTCCCGTCGGCGACCGCCTCCGCCGGCAGCGCCCCGCCGTCGGTCAGCACCGGGAACAGCCGGGCGGCCGCGGCGTTGTGGTCGCGGACGCACCCTTCGTCGTCGAGGATGATGACCGGGTCGTCGAGCGCCTCGAGCAGCTGCGGGCGGCCGTACCGGCCGACCGCGAGAAACGGCTCCCGGACGGCGTACAGCGCGCCGACGGCGAACAGGCCGACGCCGATCGACTCGTAGTTCAGCCCCAACACCAGCGGCGAGAGGTACCCGACGGCGTCGAACCCGACCGGCAGCGCCGCCAGGGCGACGACGAACTTCACCCTCCGGGGCGTCGAGCGGCGGGCCTCGAAGGCGTCCACGAGCAGGTAGAATCCCAGCGCCGACAGGACGTACGACGCGCCGGCGATGATCCAGAAGGCCGTCGACTTCCGGATGGCGACGTGCCGAAACGGGGTCGTGATGACCGCCGTCTCGAAGTAGAGCCCGTGCCAGAGGTTGGTGAGCTTGAACGCGACGACGGTGAGGTAGCCGGCGACCGCGAGCCGGCGGTACAGCGGCCGCCGGTGGTACCGCCGGCCGGCGTACGCCGAGCAGAAGTAAAGCCAGGCGCCGACGGTCGCCAGCCCGATCACCAACGCCGAAACAGATCAGTGCCGTCAGCCCGAACAGTCCGATGTAGGCCGTCTGTACGGTCGCGGATGAGAGCACGAGTTCTCGGACCTGGGGACGGCTCGGTTCTAATACTATCGGCCGACTCACGGGTTGACATCCCCCACGCGCTGAGGCGCGAGGATCCCTCCGTCGGAGATTCGAGGTTCGGCCACGCCGATTCCACGGAGGCAACTTGCGGATCTGTGCGCACCTCTTCGGAACAATCCACGTCCGGGCGAGTGCGACGGGCGACCGGACCGTAATTCAACCGGATACGTCCGGCAGTATCAGTCGGCCCCGGGCGCGAGCAGCGTCGAGACGCGGGCGTTTTCCTTCGGCCGGAGGCCGGCGCCGCCGACCGACAGCGGGACGGTCTCGAGCGACCGGACGTGCAGCGTCGGGTGGGCGGCGCCGCGGGCCAGCACCGTCGCGTGGGGCTGCAGCACCAGCGAGAGATCGTCCGGCGCCGACAGCGACTCGTCGTACGACGGCAGATACCGGCCGGCGTCGAGGTTCCACCAGCCGTGATCGTCATCCGGGTCCCGGCGCTCGGTCTCGACCGGCTCGCGGTCGGCGGCCTCGCGTTCGCCGCCGCCGAAGTCGACGCGCCCGGGGCCGGCGACGCGGTGTATCCCCGCGACCGTGAGGTCGAGGCCGCGGCCGGCCGTCTGGGTCGGCTCGTGGACGATGCCGTCGACGAACGGCGTCGGTTCCATGCCGGGCGTTCGCGCGCCGACGCAAGACCCCGGCGGCGAACGGCGGCCGTGGGCGGGGCGCACACGCCGGGGACGGACTCTTCCGTTTCGTCCCGTAACCGGCGCCGATGGCGGTGCTGACGGACCCGGTCGCGGTTGGGAGCCTGGAGCTGTCGAACCGGCTCTACCGGGCGCCGCTGCTGGAGTGTGCCGGTAACGACCCGGAGGCGGTCGACCGGCTGATCGCGGAGCTGGAGCCGACCGCGGCGGCCGGCGCGGGGCTCATCTGTCAGGGCGCGACGGTCGTCCGCGGCGAGGGCGGCTGCGTGGCGCCGGGGATGACCCGCGTCCACGACCCGGCGTTCGTCGGCCGACTCTCCCGGCTCGTCGACCGCGTCCACGACCACGGCAGCCGGATCGTGATGCAGCTGGACCACGGCGGCCTCCGGAGCCTGGAGACGTGGCACGCCGGCTACCGCCGGGAACACCCGGAACTGGAGCAGCTGGCCGTCTCGCGGCCGCCGTGGCCGCTGCGGGCGCTGGACCGGCTCGGGATGCTGTCGCTGTCGCCGCGGGTGCTGTCGACGGCCGAGGTCCGGGAACTGGCGGCGGACTTCGGCCGGGCGGCCGCGCGGGCCGTCGACGCCGGCTACGACGGGATCCACGTCGCCGGCGCCAACGCCGGGCTCGTCCAGCAGTTCCTCTCGCCGTTCTACAACCGCCGCGACGACGCCTTCGGCGGCTCCCTCGACGGCCGGCTCCGCTTTCTGGAGTGCGTCCACGACGAGATTCGCGACCGGGCCGGCGACGTGCCGCTGTTGACGAAGGTGCCGTCGGAGTCGGCCGCCCCTCAAGCGGTCCGCCGGCGGGTCGACGACGACGAGACCGTCGCGATGGCCCGCCGGCTGGCCGAGATCGGCTTCGACGCCGTCGTCCCGGTCCGCACCTCGACGTTCTGGGACATGAGCATCGTCCGCGGCGCCTACCCGGCGGACGCCTGGAGGGACGAGCGGTTCCGCCCGGGGTACGCCGAGGCGTTCGGCGGCCGGGGGCGAGCGCGGCTGGTGGCGCTGCTGAACCGGCTACAGGCGCGGCGGTTCCCGGCGGAACCGGGCTGGAACGCCGACCTCTGCCGGCGCGTCCGGGCGGCCGTCGACGTTCCCGTCCTGCTGGAGGGCGGCCTTCGGGAGCGGGCCCACATCGATACACTGGTCGGCGACGCCTGCGACCTCGCGGGGCTCGGCCGGCCGTTCTACGCCGAGCCGCGGCTGCCGGCCCGGCTGCTGGCCGACGGGACGACCGCCGCCATCTGCGAGCGCTGCAATGAGTGTACGGTGCCGCAGGCGACCGGCGCCGAGGGGGTCTGCCGGTCGGCGTCCGTTCTCCGGCGCCGCGGCGAGCTGGAGCGGGAGGGTGCTTACGAGCGGACGGAGTGAGACTCTCAGGCTCAGGCGTCGGCCGGGGGCCCGTAGCGCCGGCTCACGGCCTTCCAGCGCCCGCTGCGGAACAGCGCGTAGTTGATCCAGCCGGGAACGTGCATCTCCAACAGGAGCGCCGCGTAGAGGCCGGCGACGCCCAGCGGCGTGAAGAGGCCGGCGACGGCGACCGGCAGGGCGAACAGATACCGCCCGACGAGCGACGCGACGAACGGCAGGCGGGTGTCGCCGGCGCCGACGAGCGCGCCGGTGGCGGCGCCGTCGACGCCCTGGCCGACCGCGCTGACGGCGGCGACGACGACGAACGGCGCCGTCCGGGCGACCGCTTCCGGGGTGCCGACGAACAGCCGGGAAAGCGGCGTCGCCAGCAGCGCGACGGCCGCGGCGGCGGCGACGTAGAGGACGAACGCCAGCCGGACGATACCGGCGCCGACGGCGCCGGCCTCCGTTTCGTCGTCCTCGCCGAGGTGGCGGCCGACGAGCGAGCTCGACGCCAGCGAGAGCCCCCAGTTGAGGCTGTTGACGACCGTCCGCACCCGGCGGGCCACCTCGGCGGCCGTCACGACGACCGGGCCGAAGGCCGCCGCCACCCACAGTAGCGGGAAGACGACGAGTCCCTGGGCGAGCCGGCGGCCGATCTCCGGCAGCGAGATCTCCAGCAGCTGTCGCAGCAGCGCCCGGTCGACCCACGGCCGGCCGGCGGAGACGGGCACCGGGCTCGGCTCCATGCCGAGGCGGCCGCCGTAGCTGCGGCCGATCATCCCCCAGCCGAGCGTCAGCGTCACGACGCCCGTCGAGACGGCCGTTCCGAGGGCGGCGCCGGCGACGCCGAGGTCGGCGCCGAAGATGAGCCCGGCGCTGAGGACGACGTTGAGCAGCGCCCCCGCGGCCCGATTGACCATCTCGGTGTAGGTGTCGCCGATGCCGGTGTACGTCCGGCTGGCGATGAGGTTGAGCAGCTCGAACAGCACCGCCGGGGCGACGACGGTGAGGTACGTGCCGCCGTACCGGACCGACGCCGGGTCGGCGCCGAGCAGCCCGATCAGCGGCTCCGAGAGGGTGACGAAGACGACCGCGACCGGGACCGCGAGGGCGACGGCGAGCAGGCCGCTCTGGGTGACGACGAGCGACGCCCGCTCGGGCCGGTCGGCGCCGTAAGTCCGGGAGACGAGGCTGACGGTGCCGCCGGCCAGCCCCAGCCCGAGCAGGGCGACGACCCTCCAATACGCGAGGGCGAAGGCCAGCCCGGCGGTGCCGGCCGTGCCGACGGCGATGCCGACCATCGCGAGATCGACCGTCTGCTTCGACATGATGGCGAACCCGGTGACGACGCGGGGCCACGCCAGCTCGACCGTCCGCCGGAAGCGGTCGGCGGTGATGACGCCGCCGCGCTCGAACAGCCGGCCGAGGCGCTCGACGGGGTCCATCGGGACGACCGTGGTCTACCACCAGCGGGCACTTGCCGCTGTCGCTCGCGGCACGGTGCCGATGGCGTCGGGGCGGCGAGCCGGCGGGCCGACCGTCGGGCGAGGCGGAACGCTCAGGACGACTCGGGCGTGCGCCCGGACGGAATGTAGTACGCTCCCGGAGCGCCGCGACGGCCCGGGAGCGCTCGACGGCCGGCGCGAGCCCGAAGGTGACGAACGGCGCGATGAAGCCCAGCGCGAAGCCGACCAGGTGGACGTAGACGTTGACGATGGCGCCGGCGACGACGGGATCCTGCGGGAAGACGCAGAGCAGGCCGCCGAACAGGAGAATCACGGCGGCGACGGCCAGTTCGGCTTTGCCGGGGGCGCCCAGCACGTCCGTCGACCGCGACGGGCCGGCGTCGACGGCGCGGAGCCGGCTGGCCGCCGCGAGGGCGGCGACGGCCGCGACGGTGTAGGTGACGGGCGTCCGGACCACCAGCACCGCCACGAGCGCGAGTCCGAGGAAAAATACTCCGGCGGCGAGTTCGCGCTCGGCGCGCACGCCGAAGACGCTCCGGAGGTAGCCGGCCAGCGCGAGCGGGAGGTAGCCGACGAAGGCGGCGTTCACCCCGGAGAAGCCCAGCAGAACCCCCCGACGGAAGACCGCCAGGTTCAGGACCGACAGCACCGCCGGGAAGACGACCAGAAAGGAAACGAAGACGACGTAAAACCGGTCGCGGCGGCCGGACAGCGCCGACAGCAGGTAGACCGTCGGCGCGAGGAGGGCGTACATGACGAGATTGAACAGCAGGTGGTCGGGACCGGCGTGGACGAAGTTGGCCTCGAACGCGGTGCGAAGCGTCGGGTCGGCGTACGAGAAGGCCGACGCGAGTCTGACGTCGGCCGGCAGCAGCGCCGCGGCGACGAGCACGACCGGAACGGCCAGCAGGACGGCGAGATCGAGCGGGTGGGCCGCCGCCCGGAGCCGGGCCGGGAGCGACCCGTCGGTTGGGGTCGGGGTCGGGGTCGAAGTCGGAGTCGGAGTCGAGATCGTCGCCCCGCCGTGGTCGGTGGGGGTGATGGTCGACGAGCGGGCCGCGGCGTCGGAAGCGTCCGTCATCAGCCGAGGGGACGACCCGCGCCCACCACCGACTGTTTCCTATACTGATAGCCATGCCACAGAACGTTCGATATCGATAGGCAAAGAGGAAAGAGACGGCCGCCGTCAGCCCTCGACGAGGAACTCCACGAGCTTCCGCTCGGCGGCCCGGCGCTGCTGGTTGAACGTCGGCTGACTGATGCCGAGGAGGCCGGCGACGTCGTCGCCGCTGCTGGTCCGCGGCTGGTCGAAGAAGCCGGCCAGGTACGCCGTCTCCAGCACCTCCAGCTGTCGGTCGGTGAGCTGCTCTTCGACGCCGCCGCGGAGCATGCTCCGGGGCTCGCGGCGCTCGGCGCGCTCGCGCTTGGCGACGAACTCGACGCCGGGATAGGACGCCCGCAGCGACTCGACCACGGGTCGGACCTCGATGCCGAGCGGCATCCGGGCGCGGAGTTCGCCGCCTTCGGGGTCGGCGGTCGCGGTCGTCACCCGGCCGCCCTCGGCGGCGAACCGCGAGCCGACCCACTCGCCGCCGACGGTCACCTCCACGAGTGCCGTCTCCCCGCCGAGCCGGCTGGTCGTCGCGGTGGTCCCGCCCGGCAGCGCCGTCTCCACGTCGGCGTCGGGGTCGACGCCCTCGAGCAGGTACGTCACCGTCGTCGTCTCGCCACCGGTGCGGACGCGCTTCAGCTCGACCTCACAGCCGAGCCGGTCGGCCAGCCGGGTGAAGGCGGTCCCCTCGGGGACATCGAAAACCAGCTCGACGGTTCGCTCGGACTCCAGGGCAGCCCGCCGCTCGGCGGCCGTCAGCGCGTAGCCGATCATCTCGCCCAGCTCCGACAGCAGCTCGACCAGCGAGTCGTCGAAGACGCCGATCCGGTCGGCGTAGACGGTCAACACCCCGCGGGTCGTCCCCTCGTAGGTGAGCGGCACCGCACAGCAGGACGGATACCCCCGCTTGAGGGCGGCCGCCTGCCAGACATAGCGGTTCTCGTCGGCGACGCCGACCAGGTTCTCCACGACCGCAACCTCGCCGGTCGCGGCCGCCTCCGGCGCCGGGTGGTCGGCGTCGTCGACGTCGGCCGGATCGTCGAAGGCCGACGGCTCGCCGGCCCACGCCTCCGCGGTCGGGCCGGCCGGGCCGTCGGCGCCGACCCAGGCGTAAGCGAACGGGTCGGCGCCGACCAGCCGCTCGGCGACGGCCTGTCTGATGCCCTCGCGGTCGGACTCCCGGACGACGACGGCCGCGACGGAGCGGACGACGCCGTTGACGCGGTCGAGCCGCGCGAGCCGCTCGGTTCGTTCTTCCAGTTCGCGCTCGCGGCCCTCGAGGGTCCGCTCGCGGGCCGTCCGGTCGAGGGCCCCCTCGACGTCGGCCGCGAGGATGTCGAGCGCCTCCCGCCGGCGCTCCGAGACGTCCCGGTCGTCGGGTGCCACGAGCGTCAGCACGCCGTGTTCGCCCAGCGGGACGAACAGTCCGGCGGTGTACGGGAGGTCGTCGATGTAGGTCCGCTCGTGGGCGGCGACGTCGTCGACGACGCGCCGCTGGCCGTCGACGAACGTCTGCCAGGCGAGGCTGTCGCCGCCCGAAAGCGTCGGGAGTCGCCCGCCGGCGGCGTCGCGGAGCCCCTCGGTCGCCGCCTCCGGCACCAACACTCCGCGGTCGTCGTCGAAGCGGTAGACGACCCCGTCGGGAAAGCCGGTGATGGTCCGGGCGGCCGACAGTGCCCCCCGGCAGGTCGTCGCCCGGTCGTCGGACTCGAGCATCCGGCCGGCGGTGTCGGCCAGCGTCCGTCGTATCTCGGCGGTTTCCTTGCGCTCGGTGACGTCGACGACCGTCCCGAAGAGGTACGGCTCCCCGTCGATGCGCTGTTTCGTCAGCCGGAGTTCGACGGGCACCCCCGTGTCGTCGCCGACGACCGCCTCGACGGTGGTCGTCTCGTCGAAGCCGACCCGCTCCCACACCGAGGCGTACCCCTCGAAGCCGGTGCCCTCCCACACCGGGCCGTGACCGGCGACGGCGCCGTCGGCGAGCAGGTCGTCGATCGCCTCGGGGGTGGGATCCCCGCCGCCGCCCAGCAGTTCCGCGCAGGCGTCGTTGAGGTACTCTAGCTGGCCCCGCTCGTCGACGGCGACGACGCCGACGCCGGCGGCCGACACCAGCTCGTAGAAGAACTCCAGGTCACGCTCTCGCTCCTTGCGGGCGGTGACGTCGCGCATCGACCCGACGAAGCCCGCCCCGCCGGCCGGCGCCGAAACCTCGATCTCGGCGGGGTAGCGGCCGCCGTCGGCGGTGCAGCAGTCGCCCTCGAACACCGTCGAGCCGCCGGTCTCCCGGATGTCTGCGGCGACCGAGGCGAGGTCGTCGGCGGTCGTTTCCTCGAGGATGTCGTCGACGCGCCGACCCGACAGGGCCTCCCGGTCGTACCCCAGTCGCCCGGCCAGCCGGTCGGTCGCCAGCCGGAACCGCAGCGACTCGTCGACCGCGTAGATGGGGTCCTGGATGCTCTCCAGCACCGACTCGTAGCGCTCCAGCTCCCGCTCGCGGTCGCCGCGCTCGAGTTCGTAGCTCACCCACTGGCTCATCAGGTCGACGAGCGTCCGCTCCCACTCGGAGAACGACTCCGCGCGCGGCTCGCCGTCGTAGAAGCAGAACGTCCCGTGGAGCTCGTCGCCGGCGAAGACGGGCGCCCCGAGATAGCAGCGCAGCCCCAGCTCGACGTTGCCGGCCCGGTCGGCCAGCTCCGGCGCCTCGCTCTCGATGTCCGACAGCACGACCGTTTTCTCGGTCGCCGCCGCCCGCTGGCAGTTGGTCTCCGACAGCGGCATCGTGTCGCCGGCCTCAAGGGTGCCCGTCGGTGCGTGGACCGCCTCGAGGCGGTACTCCTCGTCCTCGATGGCCGACAGCGTCCCGTAGTCGGTGCCGAGGTAGTCGCAGCCGAGCGACAGCAGCGACTCCACCGTGGCGTCGAACGACAGTTCGGGGTCGGCGATGGCCTCGTACAGCTCCCGGACGATCCGCTCGCGCTCCCGGATGGCTGTCACCTCGGTTATCACCGCCGTCGCGGCGAAGACCTCGCCGTCGTCGTCGGCGACGGGGGCGGTCTGCAGCTGGTAATCGTCGCCGGCCAGCGGCAGTTCGGTCCGGACCGACTCGCCGTCGAGCGTCCGATCGACCAGCCCGACGGCCAGCTCGTCCAGCTCCTCGAGCGCCTCGGACACCCGCTGGCCCTCGAGCTCCTCGGGGTCGACGCCCGTCCCCGCGAGCCCGCCGCCGCGGACCACCTGGAACCGCCGGTCGTCGTCGACGAGGACCACCGCCCCGTTCGGGACGTTCTCCGCCAGCGCCCGGTAGCGCTCGCGGCTCCGGCGCAGCTCCCGCTCGCGGCGCTTCCGCTCGCCGACGTCCCGGAGGAACACCGACAGCCCGTCGTCGCCGGGGTACGCGCGGACCTCGAACCACCGCTCCAGCGGCCCGTGGCGCGCCTCGAACTCGACCGGCTCCCCACGGGCGGCCCGGTGGAGCGGCTCGCCGAATCCCTCCCCGGTCGCTCCCGGAAGGACGTCCCACAGCTGCCCGCCGCCGAGCGACTCCCGGTCGCGGTCGAGAAGCTCCCTGGCCCGCTCGTTGGCCGAGTCGACGACCCAGTCGTCGTCGACCGACAGGAAGCCGTCGCCGATGCGGGACAGGGTCCGCCGCCGGTCCGCGCGAGCGGCCTCGAGTTCGTCCTCGTGGCGCCGCCGTCGCAGCTCCCCGGCGACCAATTCGACGAACAGCTCGACGAGCGCCTTCTCGCGGTCGGCGAACTGCCGGTCGCGGGGGTCGTCGTCGGCGAAACAGAGCGTCCCGTACAGCTCTCCGTCGATCTCGACCCGGGCGCCGAGATAGCAGCCGAACCCGTACCGCCGGTAGGCGGGGTCGCTGGTCCACCCCTCGTCGGCGGTCGTGTCCCGGACGCCGAAGAGACCGTCGCCGTCGACCGCCCGCCGACAGTAGGTGTTCGACAGCGAGTCGGTCGTCCCGGCCGAAATGAGGTCGTCGTCGCCGACGGCGCGTTCGACCTCGTAGGTGCCCGTCTCGCGGTCGACGCTCGACAGGAACGCGACGTCGGTGCCGAGGAACCCCCGGCCGACCGCGAGCAGCCGGTCGAGCGACGCCTCCCCGCCGGCGAGCGCTCGCCGGAGGTCGGCGAGGACGTCCGCCGGCGCGAACCGGCCGCGGCCGTCGGCGAGCGTCCGAACCCGCTCGCGGAGTTCGCCCTCGGCGGCGACGGAGTCGGGAAGGTACTCGACGCCGTCCGCCCGGCTCGCCCGGACCGCCAGCTCCGGGTCGTGGTCGGCCGCCACCAACACGACCGGCAGTTCCGGCGCACAGTCGTGGATTCGCTCGACGAGGCCGAACGGGTCGACGTCGGCGTCGTCGGCCGCACAGACCGCGCAGTCCGGCGGCGACGTCTCGACTGCCTCGAGGCCGGCGGCGGCGGCGCATCGCCGGAGCCGGACGTCACCGTCGGCCTCGAGGTCGGGGACCGACGCCCCGCCGACGACGAGAACCGACACGTCGTCGGTCATCGGTCGCCGCTCCGCGTCGCCGTGCCGGGGGTGACGATGCTCCGGGTGGGTGTAGTTCTACCGGTGTGACGTTGGCGTTGCATACACGAAGGTTCGGCGGGGATTGGGGCCTCGAGCGGTATATACCTACGCCCGCGGCGCAACTCGACCGTCGGACGGCCCCCGGTGTCGTCGGGCGTGCAGGCGACCACCGACCCGCCAGTCGTATGGCTCAAAGAGCCGTTTGATATACGATCACTTTTACCAGCCCGCGTCTCGGTGTCGGCGATATGAACCGACGTCCGTATGCCGTCGTCGCGGTGGTCCTGCTCGTCGCGCTGGCGGGCTGCAGCGGCTTCGGCGGTACCGGAAGCGGCGACGCCGACTCGGGGCCCGACGACAACGGCGACGCCGCCACCGCGGTCGGGGACGCCGGCGACGGTGCCGGCAGCGGCGGCGCGAACGCCGTGGACGCCGGGGGCGACGACGCCGGCGACGCGAGCGACGCACAGCGGCTCCAGACCCGGCAACGGCAGACGATACGGACCGGCGAGATACGGCTCCGGGTGAACGACACCGAGCGGGCCAGCGAGCGGATTCGGCGTCTCGCCGCCGAACGCGGCGGCTTCGTCAGCGACAGCAGCCAGGAGGTCGAGGAGCGGCACGACGAGACCCGGCGGACCGGGACGATGACCGTCCGGGTCCCGAGCGAGGAATTCGACGCGACGGTCGCCGAAATCGAGTCGCAAGGCGAGGTCCGGAGCGTCGACACCCGAAGCGAGGACGTCACGGACCAGCTGGTCGACATCGAGGCCCGCCTGGAGAACCTCCGGGCCGAGCGCGACCGGCTCCGGGAGCTGTACGACGGGGCCAACGACACCGAGGACGTTCTCGCCGTCCAGCGGGAGCTGTCGGACGTCCAGGAGGAGATCGGAGCCGCCCGGGGAGCCGTCGACGGCCTGGTACGACACCGGGCTCGTCGCGGCGTTCCTGTCGTCGGTGAGCGGCGTCGCGACGGCCCTTCGGGCGCTCGTCGTCGCCGTCGCCTACCTCGCGCCGTACGCCCTCGTCTTCGGGCTGCCGGCCGTCGGCGGCGTCGTCGCCTGGCGGCGCCTGCGGTCGTGACCGCTCGCTCGACGTCCGAGGTCGGCGACGTCCGGGCCCGCTCGAGAAGGTAGCCGGCGTCGCCGTTACCCCCTCGGGCGTGGACGAATGCGGATCGACGGTCGCGATCCCGGAGTTCACCGACACGGTCGAACGTTCACTCTCCTCGTTCCGTACCGGTATCGAGTAGCCGAACGTGTACATCCGGGTAGCTGTCCCTGGCCCGGGAACGGACCGGTATATTCCAGAATTAGAGTCGTATTTTTGGACGGTTTTGCTACAAATTTTATAAGGACATTGTCGGGAATGCCCGGTGATGGGTACGAACACACGCACCCTGAAACGACTGACGTATCGCCTCGGAACCGTTCTGTCGGCGTTGGTCGTGGTAGCGCTGCTCGCCGCCGCGTTCTCCGGCGCCGCGGCGGCTACCACAACACAGGAAGACAGGACGTCCGACGTCGAGTTCCCGATAGAAGTGACACCGGGGGTCGACGGCGGTCTCGCCACCGACGGCGAGTTCGCGTACGCGATCGTCGACACCGGCGACGGCACGGACGAGATCGTCAAGATCGATCCGGAAAGCGAGGAGGTCGTCGACACCTACGACATGCCGTTCGACTACGGCTCCGGGCTGGCCATCGCCGAGGGCTCGCTGTGGGTGAGTTCGCTCCAGGCCGGCGAGGTGGCCGAGATCGACCTCGACGGGGGCGGGACGGTCCGGCAGTTCGGCGTCACCGGGTCGCCGGCTGGGGTCGCTTACCTGGACGGGTCGCTGTGGGTCGGCGACCCCGGTCTGGACGTCGTCTCCGAGTTCTCGACCAACGGCGAGTACCGCGGCGACTTCGACACCGAAGAGTACACCGAGACCGTGTACAGTCTGGCCGGCGACGACGGCCGGCTCCGGCTCGGCGACGCCGACGACCCGGTGTCGTCGTCCGGCGTGAAGACCGTCACGACCGACGGGACCCTCCAGGACAGCCGCGACAGTGAAACGACCGTCGACGCGGTCGCAACCAGCCGGTTCGGACTGCTCACGCCGACCGCGTCCGGCGACATCCAGCTGTTCATCGACACGGTCGAGCCGGTGGCCGACGCCGGCCGGCCGCAAACCGGCATCGAACTGCGGCAGTTCGAACTCGACGGGTCGGCCTCGTTCGACCCCAACGGCGGGAACGTCTCCTACGAGTGGACCCAGACGGCCGGGCCATCGGTGACGCTACGGAACGCCTCGACCGCGACGCCGGAGTTCACCGCCCCCGACGTCGACGGTAACGCGACGCTGACGTTCGAGGTCGAGGTCAGCGACGACGCCGAGGAGCCCAATACGGCGACCGACACGGTCGACGTGACGGTCGTCGACCTCGGCCAGGAGGGCGAGCGGACCGACGACGCTTCCGTCTTCACGGCCGGCCAGACCAACCGCATCCAGCTGAACGCGAGCGCGAACGTCCGGGGGCAGGTTCGGGACGTCATCCCCGCGAGTTGGGACGTCTACGAGGAGTACGGCTCGAACATCAGCCGCGTCGAGGAAGGCGAGGACGGCGAGGTCAAGTACGTGTACTTCGAGCAGCGAGTGCGCAGCGAGACGTCGCTGGAGTACTTCGTCGAGGTCCCCGACCGGACCGGCGAGTACGAGTTCCGCGACTTCGAGGTCCGGGCGACCGGCTTCGAGCGGGCGAGCTGGCAGGCCGTCGACGGCACCAGCTCGACCGTCGTCGTCGTCGGACAGGACACCAATACGGAGGACTGACACCCCGACCGACGGACGACGCGAGACCCCCAGAGGTTTGTCGGTCGGCGACGGAGGGGACGGTATGTACGCCTGCGACGCCTGCGGCGAGGAGTTCGAGACCCTCTCGGCGCTCCGCATCGAGCACGAACCCTGCGCCGTCGCCGAGCGCCGGCGCCGCTACGAGGAGGCCGTCGAGCGACTGCGCGAGGAGCGCGGCGTCGACCTCGACGACCGGTGTCGGGTAATCGCGACCGGCGAGGAGATCGAGATCGTCGACGTCGACTCCGGCGAGAGCGACGCGGACGATCCCGAGGTGCTGTGGGTGCCCGCCGGCGAGGACGACGCGGACGACAGGCGCCGGGCGTCGTTCGACGAGATCGTCTAACTGTCGGCGGACGGCCCACGGCCGAGGGTCGACGACCGCAGGCCGGAGTGCGTTCGCCGCCACCGGGGCCCCGGAGCCGCGTCCGCGACCCGACGCCGTTCGTCGGCCGGTCGAGCCCCGCCCCGGCCACCCGTCCTGCAGGGGCGGCGAGCAGTCCGTCGGCGACGTCGCCGACGGGGCGGTCGCGGAGACGGGTTGGAGCCCCGCAACGGTGTGTCTCGGGCCGAGACAAGGCTTATTACTCCGATGGCCAACGGCCGGCCGTGAACAGTTCCCACCCGACCACCCTCCACGAACACCGATGGTCGTCGAGATAGACGGCCTCACCAAGCGGTACGGCGACGTCACCGCCGTCGAGGACCTCACCCTGTCGGTCGCGGACGGCGAGGTCTACGGCTTCCTCGGTCCGAACGGCGCCGGCAAGTCCACCACGATCAACGTCATGTTGGACTTCGCCAGACCGACCGCCGGCGAGGTCCGCGTGTTCGGCCGGGAGGCCGCCGCCGAGAGCGTCGCCATCCGCCGCCGGACCGGCACGCTTCTGGAGGGCTACGGCGTCTACCCCCAGTTGACCGGCCGCGAACACCTCGAACACGCCATCCGGACGAAGGAGGCCGACGACGACCCCGCGGAGTGGCTCGACCGCGTGAACCTCCTGGAAGCCGCCGACCGGCCCGCCGGCGGCTACTCGAAGGGGATGTGCCAGCGAATGGCCATCGCGATGGCGCTCGTCGGCGACCCGGACCTGCTCGTCCTCGACGAACCGACCACGGGCCTGGACCCCAACGGTGCCCGGACGATGCGGCACCTCGTCCAGGCGGCCGCCGCCGACGGGACGACCGTCTTCTTTTCCTCGCACATCCTCGAACAGGTCGAGGCCGTCGCCGACCGGGTCGGAATCCTGCTGGACGGCGAACTCGTCGCCGAGGGCGACCTGGACGACCTCCGGCGGGAACTCGGCGTCGGCGCGACGCTCGCCGTCGACGTCACGGACGTCCCACCGACGCTCCCGGAGGCCATCGAGACCCGGCCCGGCGTCACGGACGTCGCGGTCGAGGAGGACACCCTCCACGTCCAGTGCGAGGGCGGGGACGCGAAGCTCGCGGCGCTGCAGACGGTCGCCGAGGCCGGCGTCTACCGGGACTTCGAGCTGACCGAGGCCTCCCTGGAGGACGTCTTCGCCAGCCACACGAGCCCCGGGAAGCCCGAACGGCCGTCGGGGGCCCGGCCATGAGCTGGCGGGAAGTCGCCCGGCGGGACGTTCTCAGCGTCTATCGGTCCCGGACCGGCCCGGCCGTCGCCGCCCTGGTCGCGCTGTTCAC
>PXSC01000201.1:0-3246 GCA_003023535.1 Halobacteriales archaeon QS_9_70_65
GGCCGGCCGCCCCGAGTGGGCCGTCGACATCGACCGCGTCCACGGCTGGCTCGCCGAGCAGGCCGACCGGATCGAACACCGCGAGATGCACGACCGCAACCGCTACTGGGTCAGCCCCGACGACGCCGACGCGACGGCGACGGGGATGGTCGAGATCGTCGATCCGGTCGAGAACTCCACCTTCTGCGCCAACTGCCATCGCGTGCGCGTCACCCACGAGGGCCACCTCAAGGGCTGTCTCAACCGCAACGACGACCTCCGGAGCATGGGAGAGATGACCAAACCCGAGATCCGCGAGACGTTCCGCGAGACCGTCGCCACCCGCGTGCCGTACTACGGCGAGTACATGACCCGCGACGACGACGGCGAGTGGACGTTCAACGAGGAGTACATCGAGGTGTAGCGGACAGGGCGGTCCGGTTCGGATCGCCGGCCAGGCCGGCCAGGCCGCCGATGCGGCCCGCGATGGCGACCGACAATCGATGCCTGATATTCGTTCACCGACCAGCTATTTCACAATGCGAAGTCGACTATCGCCGGGTCACCCGTCGGAAGGGCTCATACGGGACGAAGTCGCCACCAGTGTCGTCTCGCTGTCGGTCACCACGTGGCGGTGATACTCGAGACGTTCGGGTGGTACGTCGTACTGTACTGGCCGCTGTCCTCGGCGAAGGCCTCCCGGAGTGCCACTTCCTCCGGAGCGGTCCCGTCGACGCTCGATACGACCGCCTGGACGGTCCCCGCGGTCTCCGAGACGTCCATCGCGTGTATCAGCGTGTCGTACGGCTCGATCGCGCCGATCTGGCGGTTCTCGTGGGGGCTCCCGTCGAATCTGGGCGTCCCGCCGTTGACCTCGCCCGTGACCACCGGTGCGTCCATTAGTTTGTCGAGACACCACTGCACGGACTCTATGTCACCGGCCGGAGCGATTCGCACATTCCTCTCTAGTCGTCCGGTAATCGGAGCATATTGCTCTTGAGGAGCGTTCTCCGCCATGTATGCGACGACACTACGCTCGTACTGGTCGCTCACCCAGATGACTCGATTAGATTTTTTGCTTTTGTTTTCCGGAAAAGCTGCAAGATACGTATCGATACCTATGTCAGCGTCACTAATTTCGTCGATGTCGAGATTCTCTTCCAGTGCGTTTCGAACTGTATCAGTATCGATACCAATAAAGTACAGAGTTACCGGGTCGTAGGAGATCAGCACCTCGTCGACCTCCCGCACTGCCTCCGTCTCGCCAGTGTCAGCCAATAGGCCGAGCTGGGCCCGCAACGTGTTGTTTAGGTTCTCGAAATTCCGCATCTGATTGTTCACCGCTGATACTGTTAAAAGAACATTATAAACGGGCGTTTTGAGGAGATCAGCACTCGGGGCTCGGTTGAAGTTCCCGTCGACAGCGAGGAACGACCAGTTTTCATCGGCAGTCGGCCCGAACTTCGGTACCGTTCGCCGCATCTGTAAATACCATTCCCAGTCGATTCTGGTGAACACCGCGTTCTCCGAGGTGAACTCGCTCATATTCTCCGTCCCTCGGAGATGCGGCTCCGGAAGAATGTTCGTGTACAAGGGCACTTCGGCGACACGCGGCTCGTTTCTCGGCGTCGGCGTCGGTGTGCCCGTCGGTGTATTCGCTTCGGTTTGTGTGAGCGTGTCCGCCCGAGAGCCGTCGCTCCGCGCTCCAAGATCGCTGCAGCCGGCCAGCCCTCCGGTGAGTGTGGCTGCAACGGTCTGGAGATACCGTCGTCGCCTCATGTTTTGTATTCGTAGTCATATTTGTAATAAATATGCGGGTGGGTCGCTCTATTCCTGAGTTCTAGCTCGTATATTAGTAATACAATAGGTCATCAGATTATCCGTAGTTTAAAATGCCACTTAAAATCATGAAGCTATTCGACCCGCGTTGCCGTTGCCGCTCATGTCGGTATAATCTCCAGTGCTACTGCTACCGTCGGTAGAAGAACTGCCGTCGCTGAAAAGGGAGCTGGCGTCGCTGGCGAGGTCACTATTCCCTTTGTCACTGACATCAATTCTCCTACCAATCTCGTCAGGCCCTCTATCGATACCGGTGTCTCCATCCTCAATGCTATTCGAGCGAGCGCACTCCGAGCCCCTGCAGGCACGCGAGTACCCACTCACGATCGTCTCATCGTCCTGTGTTGTCTGGTCACCGACGCAGGCGTACCCGCTTTGAGCGATATAAGATGACCACCTGCAGTCGATATCGCTAGTTGCGGTGGTTCCAGTGGATTCGGCAGCTTCGTTTACCTCGTCGCTGCTCGATCGCGGCTCCCGGTCCACCCGTGGCTCGACGACGAGTGTGTCGCGGTCGGACCGACCGGTGGTGTCCTCCGCGACGACCGCGAGGCGGTACGGCCCCGACCCGGAGAACCGGAACCTGCGTTCGGTGGCGCTCGACCGCCCGGATATCGTCTCGCGGTCGACGGTCCGTCCGTCGATACGCCAGGTCAGTTCTTCCAGGTCGGAGCCGTTGGCTTCGACGGTTGCCTCGTACGGCGCCCGTTCGCCCGCCTGGGGGTCGGTGTCGCCGTCCAACCGCACGGTCGGTCCGTAATCCCTGACGTAGATGTAGAGCGTGTCGGTGCTGGACCGTCCCTCCGAGTCGGTAACGACGACAGTTACATTGTGGCGGCCGGGCTCCGTCGGCCTGAAGCTGGTCCGACCGCAGTCGACACACGCCGGCGTCATTCGGGCGCCGGTGGGCGTTTCGATGGACCACTCGTAACCGTCGATGCTCCCGTCGGGGTGCGAAGAGCCGGTGCCGTCGAGTTGGACCGTCGTGTTGGTCCCGACCTCCTGGTCGAGACCGGCGTCGGCCAGCGGCCCCGCGTCGGCCGCGGCGACGCCGACGACGGCCGCGGCGGCGAGAAACGCCACGACGGCGACGAACGCGTATCGTTTCATTCGAATCGGGACGGATTAATGCCGCTCCGCTACATAAAATTTCGCACCGGTACTCGAGACTCCACTCGCCGGGTTGCGACGCCCGACGACGTCAGGAGACGGGCCGGTCGAGCGGGCCGAGGTCCTCGAGCGCCCACCGGACGATGCGGGCCTCGACGAGGTCGCGCTCCTCGACGTTATTGTCGCCGGCCTCGTGGCGCTCGAGCACCGACGCCGCCGCCTCGCGCATCTCGGCCTCCAGCGGCGCCTGGTCGGGCTCCTCGCGGGTGGCGTTCAGCAGCGCCTCGAAGTCCTCCCGGAGGACGAACGACGCCCGGC
>PXSC01000201.1:3279-16075 GCA_003023535.1 Halobacteriales archaeon QS_9_70_65
GGGGTTTGTGTGTGCAGACTCCGGGGATTCCTGTCGGTTCTCGACGCCGGGACCCGAACGTTTTATCGGGCGGCTGACGGTACCGGAGGCATGGACGCGGCCGAGCGGACCGACCTGGTCACGCGGTACACCGAGGAGGTCGTCACCGAAGCCGAGATCGAGACGCTGTTCGAGGAGCGGGACGATCCCGGCGTCTACATCGGCTACGCGCCGACCGGCGAGATGCACATCGGCCACTTCACGACCATCCGGAAGCTGGCGGACTTCGTCGAGGCCGGCCTCGACGTGACCGTCCTCGTGGCGGACCTCCACGCTCACCTCGACGACGAGAAGAGCCCCTTCGAGCTGCTGGACGCCCGATCGGCGTACTACCGAGCCGCCATCGAGGCGATGATCGAGGCCGCCGGCAGCGACCCCGAGGCCGTCTCGTTCGTCCGCGGCACCGACTACCAACTGGAGGAGCCGTACACGCTCGATCTCTACCGGATGCTGGCGGAGACGACGCTCTCCCGCGCCCGACGCGCCGGCAGTGAGGTAGTCCGGCAGTCGGAGAACCCGAAGGTCGGCGGCCTCGTCTACACGCTGATGCAGTCGCTGGACGTGGCGGCCCTCGAGGCCGACGTCGCCTACGGCGGCATCGACCAGCGCGGCATCTACATGTTAGCCCGCGAGCAGCTGCCGGAGCAGGGCTACGACAAGCCCGCCTGCGTGTTCGCGCCGCTGTTGTCGGGGCTGTCCGGCGGCAAGATGTCCGCCTCCGAGGCCGGCTCGAAGATCAACCTCACCGACGACGACGACGCGGTCGCCGAGAAGATCGAGAGTGCCTACTGCCCGGCCGAGCAGGTCGAGGACAACGGCGTCTTAGAGTACCTCCGCTTTCTCGTGTTCCCGGTGCTGGCCGAGCGCGGCGAGTCGTTCCGCGTCGACCGCCCCGAGGAGTACGGCGGCGACCTCGTCTACGACGGCTACGCCTCAAGCCGGCGGCCGCCGACGCCATCGCGGCGGTCGTCGCCCCCGTCCGCGAGCGCCTGCTCGAGGTTCCGGAGCTGCTCGAGGACGCCTATCCCGAACGGTACGCCTGACGACACGCGACGGTAGGTCTCACCGCTCGACAACCGCGAGTCCCGCTCCGTTGTCGCCCGGATAGTCGGCGACGGTCTCGACGGCGACCGACTCCTGGCCGGCGAACTCCTCGCGCCGTTCGCCGTCGTCGCGGAAGACGAACCCCCGGACGAGGAGGTCGTAGCTACGCGACTCGCCGCCGCCGAGGAGCTTCGACCCCGGACGCGGCTCGTGGTCGAGCGGAATCGACCGCTCGCCGCCGGTCAGGCAGGTGTCGTACCGCGGAGGGTCGACCTCCCGCGGCAGCGGCGAGCCGTTCTCGACGGTGACGGTGCCGACCCGGACGGAGCCCTCCGCGTCCGGTATCTCGACGCGCTCCTCGAACGTCGCAGAGGTCGTCGGCTCTCCCGTGGCGAGGTCGACGCCGACGACGGCGACGGTGGCGACGAGGACGACGGCGACGACGGCCCCTGCCCGACGCCGGGAGAGTGCGAGCCGGTCGCGCTGTGCCAGCCGGCCGAGGCCGACGAACAGCCCAGAGGAGACGGCCAGGAGCAGGAACACCCCGGCGTCGCCGGGGTCGAACCGCGAAGCGACGTAGGCGGCGAACACCAGATAACAGCCGGCCGAGAGGGCGTAGGCGACGAGATCGAGCGTCTCGGCGTCGACCGCGGCGCCGACGACGAGCAGACAGCCGAAGCCGGCGAGCAGGACCGCGGCCGTCGTGGCCGGGGAGACGCGGTCGAGCAGCCGGAAGCCGAAGTACGTCGTCGCGGCGACCCCGAGAACGACGCCGACCGCGTACAGTAGCGACTCCCGGTCGAGGGCGGGGACCCACGTCGGCCGTCCGTCGCGGCGCCACAAGACTCTTCGGCCGCGGGTCGGGCGTCGAGCCACTCGTCGGCCCACGCCTCGATCTCGCCGAACACCGGACGGAGCGACCACCCTTTCGGCGCCGGCGAGTGGCGCTTTCGAAGGCGTCGTGGCCGCTGGCGGTCGACGTCGGCCTCCGACCTACCGCGAGAACCGACCGACCGTCCAGTAACCAGCGGAACCACGCCGAGACCCCGTCTCGAAGCCTCTCTCGGAACGACGAACGAAGGGGTAGTTCTATTAGTCAGGACTCCTCACTCGGGGGTATGACGCACACCTGTCGCAACTGCAAGCGGACGTTCTCGCGAAAACTCCAGTACGAACTCCACCGTGACACCTGCTCGGCGGAGGCGCTCATCTGCGAGGCCTGCGGCGAGCAGTTCTCCGAACGACGGGCGACGACGGACGGCTGGCACTACGCCTGCCCGACCGAGGACTGCGACGGCGCCGGACTCGGCGACGACCTCCACCAGGTACGGGAGTTCACCGTCGCCCCGCGACCGGAGTAACGACGACGGCGGCCGCGGGCGCCGGCACTTATCGCTCCGCCAGCCGCCGGAGACGCCGGCAGGCCAGCCGACAGACCGGCGCGTAGCCCGCCGCCACGGGCGGCACCTCGAAGAATACCCGACAGCCGTCCGCCCGTGGGTCGACGCCGTGGCCCGTCGCCGACCGTCCGGCGACCCGCCAGCGCCACCGCATCGCCCCGGCGTCGAACGTCTCGACCTCGAACGGCAGGCGGATTCCGAGACCGCCGACCCGAACGCGGCCGGTGGTGCCGGCCTCGATCCGCCGGGTCGGCGCGTCGACGGCCGCGACCGACGGCCCCCACTCCGGCCAGCGCTCCGTGTCGACGAGCAGGTCCCACACCCGTCCGGCCGGGGCGTCGACGTCGGCGCCGACGACCAGACGGCGGCCCACCTCCGTCCGTCGGAACTCCATGCGATTCGATACGGCGCGCGGCTTTTTGTCGTTCCCGGCCGACCGGACGACCGTGATAGACGTACGTGACCTCCGCAAGGAGTACGGCGGCTTCGTGGCCGTCGACGGCATCTCCTTCGGCGTCGACCCGGGGGAGGTGTTCGGCATCGTCGGCCCGAACGGCGCCGGTAAGACGACGACGCTGAAGTCGGTGGCCGGGCTGGTCGAGCCGACCGACGGCGTCGTCGAGGTCGATGGTGCGCCGGCCGACGCCCGCGAGACCCGCCGCCGGCTCGGCTTCCTCCCCGAGGAGTCGCCGCTGTACGAGGAGATGTCCGCGCTGTCGTATCTCCGCTTCTTCGCCGACCTCTACGACGTCCCCCGCGACGTCGCCGACACGCGCATCCACGACGCCCTGGACCGCCTGGAGCTGGACCACCGCCGGCGCCCCCTCGGCGACACCTCGAAGGGGATGCGGCGGAAGGTGGCCATCGCCCGCTCGCTGGTGAACGACCCCGACGTCGTAGTGTACGACGAACCCGCCTCCGGGCTCGACCCCCTGACTACCAACTACGTCGTCGAGTTCACCCGCGAGCTCGCCGACGAGGGCCGGACCGTCGTCTTCTCCGCGCACAACCTCTACCACGTCGAGGAGGTCTGCGACCGCGTCGCTATCATGAACGAGGGGGCCGTCGTCGCGAAGGGCCGGCTCGAGGAGCTGCGCGAGCGGTACGGCCGCACGGAGTACCACGTCTACACGACGGTCGAGGTGCCGGAGGCCGTCGCGGAGAACGGCCGCTACCGACGGGTCGTCGAGGGGATGGACGACGTCCGGCGGGTCGAGACGGCCGCCGAGGAGCGCGGCGGCGAGGTGGCCGACATCCGGACGGTCGAGCCGAGCCTCGAGCGACTCTTCCTCGACTTGGCGGCGGCCGACGACCGCGCGGAGGCCTGATGCGCCCGCGGAAGCTGCTCCGGATCGCCCGCTGGGAGGCGACCACGGGCGTCGGCGGCCTCGACCGCGGCGCCGTCGCGGTCGTCCTCGCGGCCGTCGCCTTCGTCGGCGCCGTCGGCGTCGTCGGTCTCGTCGGCGGCGTCGCCGTCGAGGATGGCATCTACCGGGTCGGCGTCGACGAGGACGGCCGGTTTCACGCCCCCACCGCCGGGGACCCGTCGCTCGCGGTCGTCGAGCCCGACCCCGCGGTCGTCGCCGATGGCCGCCTGGAGACCGGCCAGGGGTACGACGTCTACGTCCGGGAGACCGCCGACGGCACGCGGCTGTACCTCGCCGAAATGGGCGGCGAGCCGACCGAGAAGAGCCGCGCCGCCGCGACCGCCTTCCGGGAGGCCGTCGAGGCGCACAACGAACGGCGGATGCGGCTTGAGTCCAACGAGACGGCCGCCTTCCCGGTCGTCGTCACCCTGGAGTTCGTCGCCCGCGACGACGCCGACGGTGCCGACGCTGACGGCGACGGCGACGGCGGCAGCGGCGGCGATACTGACGGCGGCGTCGGCGACGGCAGCGGTAGTGGCGACGGCGACGACACCGGCGGCCCCGGCGGCCCGTCCGACGGGACCGGCACCGGCGGCACCGGCACCGGCACCGGCACCGGCGACGGCGGCGTCGGTGCGCCGTCGCTCGGCGCCTTCGACCTCTTCGGCACCGCCGACACCGCCGGCTCGCCGTCGGACATCTCGCCGCCGTTTCCCTTCCAGTCGCTCGTACTGGCGTTCGTCTTCGTCCTGCCGCTGAACTTCCTCATCCAAGCCTACGGGAGCTCGATGCTCGCCGAACGGCTCGACCGCCGCGGCGAGCTGCTGTTGGTCGCGCCGGTCAGCCCCGCGGAGATCGTCTTCGGCAAGACGCTGCCGTACCTCGCGGCCGCGCTCGGCATCACGACCGTCATCGTCGCCGGCCTGCGGTGGCTCGGCGGCGGCGCCGGCCCGCTGTCGGTGCTCGCGGTCGTCCCGCTGGCGCTTCTGTTCCTCGCGACGACGTTCCTCGGGGCGATGTTCGCCCGGTCGTATAAGGAGCTCACCTTCGTCTCCGTCACCGTCAGCACGCTCCTGACGACGTACGCCTTCGTGCCGGCCGTCTTCGCCGGCACGAGCCCGGTGGCGTTCGTCTCGCCGCTCACCGTCGCCGTCCGGGACCTCACCGGCGCCGGCGTCACCGCCGGCCAGCTCGCCTTCGCGACCGGGCCGGCGACGCTGGTCGCCGGCGTCTGTTTCCTGCTGGGGCTCGGCGTCTACCGCGAGGAGGACCTCTTCACCCAGCGGCCCGTCCACCTGAAGGCGCTGGACGCGCTGGCGGGCCGCATCCGCCGGCCCCGGAGCCTGGTCCTGGTGGTCGCGCTGATGGTCCCGTTCGTCTTCGTCGCGGAGCTACTGGTCGTCGTGCTGCTGTTCGTCCTGCCGGTGGCGGTGTCGGTACCGCTCGTCTTCGGCGCCATCGCGGTCATCGAGGAGCTGGCGAAGGGCGTGCCGGTCTACGCCGGCTTCGTCCGGGGCCGCTACGACCGGACGCTCGGCGCTGCCGTCGCGGCCGGGAGCGCCGCCGGGGTCGGGTTCTTCCTCGCCGAGAAGCTGTCGCTGGCCGTCCAGGTGGTCGGGCTGCCGGAGGTCGCCGTCGCCGACGCCGCCTTCCAGACGGGGCTCGGCGCCGGTGCCGGCGTCGTCGCGCTGCTGGCCGTCGCGCCGCTGCTGTTGCACGTCGTCACGGCGACCGTCTCGGCGGTCGGCGGTAGCCGGGGCCGACGAGGGTTCCTCGCTGGCCTCGCGGTGGCGGCACTGCTGCACCTCTGTTACAACGTCGCGGTGGTGAGCCGCCTTGTCTAGAATCGCCGTCGCCCGCCGGGAGCTGGGGTCGCTCTCCCGGGAGAAGACAATCGTGCTGGCGATTCTCATCCAGGTGATCATCGCGGGCTTTTCGTCGTTTCTGGTGGTCGGGCTGACGTCGCTGTACGACCCCGACGCGGCCGGCGGCGACGTCGAGGTGGCGGTGACCGGCGAGGCGGCCGACGCGGTGGTCGCCGCCGCGGCGGAGACGGAGGGGCTGACGCCGCGGCGCGTCGCCGACCCGGCGGACGCCCGGGCGGCCTTCGACCGCGGGGAGGTGGCGGCGGTGGTCCGCGCCGAGCGGCGGGACGGCCGCATCGCCGTCTCGGCGTCGGTCCCGCAGTCCAGCCTCCGGAAGACGCTGGTGGTCGTCCAGCTACGGACGGCGCTGAAGACGCTGGAGCGCGACGAGCGGGTCGCCCGCAACGACTCCCTTACGGCGGCGCCGCTGCCGGTGCCGCCGGCGACCGACGCCAGCCCCTACTTCGGCTTCTCCTACACCGTCCTGCTGCCACTTCTGGTGTTCCTGCCGGTGTTCATCAGCGGCGCGGTACTGGTCGACTCCCTGACCGAGGAGATCGAACGCGGCACCCTCGAACTGCTGCGGGTGACACCGCTGTCGTTCGTCGGCGTCGTCGACGGCAAGGCCGGCCTGCTGGCGGCGCTGGCGCCGGCGCAGGTCCTCGCGTGGGTCACCCTGCTGTCGATCAACGGCATCGCGGTGTCGAACGTCGCGGCGCTGGTCGTCATGGCGGCCGCGCTGGCGGTCGTCGCGGCCGGCGTCGCCGCCGGCCTCGCTCTCGCGGTTCCGGTCCGCCAGCGGGCGCAGTTGACCTACTCGCTGGGGGCGCTCGCAGCCTTCGCCGCGGCCGCCGGCCTCCCGGAGCACCCGGCGACGACCGTCGCGCGGCTGGCCATCGGCAGCGCGGCACCGACGACGTGGCGTCACCTCGCGGGCTACGTCGTCGCCGCCGTCGTCGTCGCCGTCGCCGTCCGTCGGTACGCCGGCGCCGTCTCCCCGGAGCGATTCGGCTGAGCCGGGCATTTTTGTCCCGGCCGTCCGACCGGCGGGCATGGAGTACACCACGCTCGGCTCGACCGGCATCGAGGTCTCGCGCATCTGTCTCGGCTGTATGAGCTTCGGCGACCCCGACTGGCGCGAGTGGGTCCGCGGCGAGGCGTTCGGCCACGACCTCGTCGAGCGCGCGCTCGAGCTCGGCATCAACTTCTTCGACACCGCCAACATGTACTCCCGCGGCGAGAGCGAACGGATCCTCGGCGATGCCCTCGAAGGTCGCCGCGAAGAGAGCGTCGTCGCCTCGAAGGTGTACTTCCGGATGCGGGACGACGACCCCAACTCCGGGGGGCTCTCCCGAAAGACGATCGAGCAGGAGTTGGACGCCTCGCTGGACCGACTCGGGATGGAGACGGTCGATCTCTACCAGACCCACCGGTGGGACGACGACACGCCGGTCGAGACGACGCTGCGGGCGCTCGACGACGCCGTCCGGCGCGGGAAGGCCAGACACGTCGGTGCCTCCTCGATGTGGGCCCACCAGCTCGCGGCGGCGCTGCACACCAGCGACCGGCTCGGCCTCGAGCGGTTCGCGACGATGCAGAACCACTACAACCTCGTCTACCGCGAGGAGGAACGCGAGATGCTGCCGCTCTGTGAGAAGGAAGGTCTCGGCGTCATCCCGTGGTCGCCGATGGCCCGCGGCTACCTCGCCCGTCCCCACGAGGAGTACACCTCGACGACCCGAGCCGAAACGGACGATCACGCGCAGGCCCACCCGTACGCCGAGAACGGCGGCCGCGAAATCAACGAGCGGGTCCAGGAGCTGGCCGCCGAGAAGGGCGTCTCGATGGCCCAGCTGTCGCTGTCGTGGCTGCTCCACAAGGAGTGGGTCGACGCGCCCATCATCGGCGCCTCGAAGGTCGAACACCTCGAGGACGCCGTCGAGGCCGTGGAGGTGTCGCTGTCCGACGGCGACCTCGACTACCTGGAGGCGCCGTACGAGCCGGTGCCCGTGTCGGGCCACGAGTGAGCCCGGTCAGCGGCGGCCGACCAGCAGCGCCGCGGCCGCCAGCGCGACGATGGCGGCGCCGGCGCCGAACCCCGGCCCGTCGGCGGCCGTCGGCGTCCTAACTACCCGGTCGTCCCACCCTTCGGTCCGGGCTGGGGTCGGCGTTGCCGTGGCCGCATCTGCGCTCGCGTCCGCGTCGCCGGCGTCGCCCTCGTCGGCCGCCGGCCCGGTCGGGGTCGGCGTCGCAGCTGCCGCGCCGCCGCTCTCGTCGACCGCCGGCCCGGTCGTCGTCGCGGTCGGCGCCGCTCCGTCGTCGCTCGACGACTCCCCGTCGCCGGCGTCGGCCGCCGACCCGGACTCCGGTCCGGGCGTCGGTGTCGCCGTCGGCTGCGGCTCCGACGGCGGCGGGCCGAGCTGCTGACGGGCCTCCGATTCGTCCTCGCAGTCGCAGATGTAGAAGTAGTGGGAGTCGCCCCCGAAGGTGACCCGCTCGCCGTTTTCGGTCACGCCGGTCGTCGTCCCGGAGATGCGGTACCAGCCCGGCTCGTCGGGGTTGTCGATGCACTCGGCGACGGAGATGACCTCGTCGCCGTCGTCGAGGTACGTCGACGCCCCGATGTCGTCCTCGTCGTTGAACTCGACCTCGAAGACGTCCTCGCCGGCGGAGAACGTCTTGACGTTGTCCTGGAGGCTCTCGTCGACCTCGTAGCCGTCGCGCGTCGCCCCGCGGTCGACGCCGAACGTCTCGCCGTCCTGCGGGCCGCACCCCTCCCAGCTGCCGGCCTCGTACACCGCGGTGGTCCGCTCGAGGGTCGCGATGTCGACGCCGGCCGTCGAGACGACCAGCTGGCCGTACTCGACCGCCGTCGCGCCGGGGCTGCGGTCGCCCAGCGGGACGACGGTGTAGTTGGCGTCCGCCGGGTCGTGGCTGGCGCCGACGACGCCGCCGTCGGGAGCCGCGACGCCGGCCAGCAGCGCGAACACCACCGCCGTCACCGCGATCGCCACCGGCTCGCGATTCCGCCCCATCTGTCGGCCGAACGTAGGGCCCTCGGCCGGTTACGGCTGCTGCCGTCAATCGGCGGGTGGTTCATAGGGCGCGGGACCGCCGGAGGTTTATACCCCGGCCACTAACGGGTCGGCGATGCGGTACGTGAAAGTCTCGCTCATCCCGACCCGGGGGGACATCGACCCCGTCGGCGAGCAGATCGAGGCCGACCCGTCGCTGACCCGGGATTCGATTCTCCACATCAGCCGGCTCAACGACGGCACGGCGGTGCTGCTCACCCGGATTCGGGGCCGGATGGACGCCCTCGAGGTCATCCTCGAGGACTGCGAGGCGGTGCTGTCGTACAACGTCTCGCCGCTGCGGGACGAGCTGCAGGCGTACCTCCACACGGAGCCGACGGAGGCGGCGGCGGCGCTGCTCGAGCTCGAGCGGGAACACGAGTTCGTCCTCGACGTGCCGATCGAGTACGGCCCCGACGGCGGGCTGAAGGTCGCCGTCATCGGCGCGGAGGACACCGTCCGGCGGGCCATCGAGGACGTCCCCGACGAGATACGCGTCGAGCTGGAGCAGCTGTCCGACTACGACCCGGAGCTACGGGAGCTGTCGTCGCTGCTGACCGACCGCCAGCAGGAGATTCTCGACACCGCGGCCGACCTCGGCTACTACGAGGTGCCGCGGGGGGCGACCCACCGGGACGTCGCCGACGAACTGGGGCTGTCGACGACGACCGTCGGCGAGCACCTCCGGAAGATCGAAGCGCGGATGCTGTCGGAGATCGCTCACTGAGCCGGCCGGCGGCTGAGCCGGCTGGTGAGGTAGGCACTGACCAGCCCGACCAGCCCGACCGGTAGGCTCACCTGGAGCATGAGCGTCCCCAGCGCCGCCGGGTCGATGGGGCCGTCGCCGCCTCCGCCCCCACCCCCGCCGCCCCCGCCGGGGCCGTACTCGGCCAGCACGGAGAACGTCAGGAACAGCCCGAGGCCGGCGAAGAGAAAGAAGCCGACGAAGCTGCCGACGCCGGCGACGACGGCCGCGGCGCCGTCGCGGTCCGGGAGCGCCTGTCCGACGCCGACCCCCGCCACCCCCGCCGCCAGCGGCCCGACCGCGTAGATGAGGAAGATCGAGACGACGAACAGGATGCCGATCTGCGTCGAGTCGAGGGGGTCGGTGCCGGGGTCGACGAACTGTTCGATGAAGAATCCGAGAGTGAAGTTCGCCGCCAGCCCGAGGCCCGTCCCGAGCGCGGCGAACACCGCGACGACGGCCAGCGCGTAGACGTACGCGGGTCGACTCATACCGGACTGGACACGACAGAGCCGAATGTAGGTACCGGTCTCCCGCCGGCTCCCCGAGGTCGACGGCGACCGCGGGGCCGATGGCCTTCCGCGACCGGCAAGCGGAAGCCGGCCCCGCCCGTTCCGAACGTATGGCGGATCTCCTCTCGATGACGTGGCGGGACCTGCTGTTCGCCCACTGGCCGGTCGCCGTCGAGACGGTCGCCCGGCGGCTCCCGGCGGGGCTGTCGGTCGACACCCACGACGGCGACGCCTACCTCGGGGTCGTCCCGTTCGTGATGTCGGAGATCGGCCCCCCGGGGCTGCCCGTCGGGCTCGGCTTCGGCGAACTCAACCTCCGGACCTACGTGACCGTCGACGGCCGGCCCGGGGTGTACTTCTTCTCCCTCGACGCCGACGACCGCCTCGGCGTGTTCGTCGCGCGGACCCTCTTCCGGCTGCCGTACTACCGGGCGGAGATGACCGTCGAGGCGTCCGGCGAGGGGACCGACCGGGCGGTCAGCTTCCGAAGCCGGCGCCGGTCGGCGACGGCGGCGCCGGCCCGGTTCGCGGCGACGTACGAGCCGACGGGGTCGTTCTCGACGCCCGACCCCGGGTCGCTCGCGGCCTTTCTCACCGAGCGGTACCGATTCTACACGACGGACGACGGCGGCCGACTCTACCGGGGCGACATCGACCACGAGCCGTGGCGGCTTGCCCCGGGGCGGCTGAAGGTCGGGGAGAACACTATGTTCGCGGCCAACGGCTTCGACCGGCCGGCTGGCGACCCGCTGGTCCACTTCGCGGCGCCGATCGACGTGACGGCCGGGCGGGTCCGCCGTGCGGCCGGCAAAGCGGCCAACTAAGTACGACGCGGCCACAGCTACGGCCGATGGACGCCAACACCGAACGGGGCGACGGCGAGCCGTTCGACGAGCCGCTGACCCCGGCGGTCCGGCCGGTCGGCGCCGAGGAGAACGCCGACGGGGCCGCGGCCGGCGAGGCAATCCAGGTCGAGGAACTGACCGGGGGGCGGCGGACGCTCGACCCGACCATCCAGCGGGTGTGGGTGCTGCAGGCGGCCGTGCCGTCGCTGGTGCTCGGTGGGATCGCCGGCGCCGCCTTCGCCTTCCTGCCGGTCGGCGACGCCTGGGTCGGCACCGTCGTCGCGACCGTCGTCTTCGCCCTCGCGGCGGTGCTGGCGACGTCCGCATCCAGCACGTCGACGCTAGCCGGGGGCCGATCGAACGGGCCTTCGGGCTGGCGACGACCGTCGTCTACACGGCCGGCTCCCGCGGCGCCGACGTCTCGATTCCGGGGCTGTCGCCGGAGCGCGCCGAGGACCTCCAGGCCCGACTGAAGCAACTGACCATCGCCGCCGAGGGCGAGGACGCCGTCTGATGAAACTCGACCCCCTCTCGATCCCGTACCGGACCGGCAAGTCGGTCCTCCGGCTGGCGTGGGTACTCGTGTTTCTCTTCCTCGGGAGCCCGCTGGACGGGCTGACCGGCGCCGGCCTGCTCGTCGTCGGGTGGTTCGTCGTCGCGCTGGCCTACCAGCTGGTCTACTACCAGCGCTTCGAGTACGAGTTGACCGATGACTCCTTGGACATCGTCTCCGGCGTCGTCTCGCGGCGCAACCGGGAGATCCCGGTCCGGCGGGTCCAGAACGTCGACATCAGCCGCAACGTCGCCCAGCGGCTGCTGGGGCTGGCACAGATCAACCTCGAAACCGCCGGCGGCTCCTCGACGGAGGCGTCGCTGAACTGCGTCAGCGAGGACGAGGCCCGGCGGCTGCAGTCGGCCATCGGCCAGTTGAAGCGCGAGGAGACCCAGACGGCGGCCGACGACGAGCCCGACGCCGAGCCCGCGGTCGAGGAGCGCCGGCTCTTCGATATCACGCCGAAGGAGCTGGCGCTGCTCGGCGTGACGGGTATCGACCTGCGGCTGCTGTCGGTCGTGACGGTCGTCCTGCCGGTGGTGGCGCCGTCGCTGCGGGAGCGGTTCGCCGACCCGCTGGTCGGGCTGGCGGTGACGGCGCCGCTGGCGGCGGTCGTCATCGTCGCCGTCGCGGCCGTCATCAGCGGCGTCCTCGCGGTGACCAACTACTACGGCTTCCGGCTGTCGCGGCGGTCGGAGGAGCTACAGTACGAGCGGGGGCTGCTCCAGCGGTTCAGCGGCACCATCCCCCTCGAGAAGGTCCAGACGCTCGGCATCTCGGAGAGTTTCATCGCACGACGGCTGGGATACGCCTCGCTGGCCGTCGAGACGGCCGGCTACGGCCCCGACGACGCCGGCTCGCAGTCGGCGGTCCCGCTGGCCGACCGGGACCGGGTATTCTCGCTCGCGGCGTCCGTCGAGGCGTTCGACGACCCCGACTTCCGGCGCCCGCCGAGACGCGCCCGCCAACGGTACGTCGTCCGGTACGGGGCCGTCGCGGCCGTCGCCGTCGGCGCCGTCTTCGCCGCCGACCGGCTCACGACGCTGCCGGTGGCGTGGTACTGGGCGGGGGTGCTGCTGCCGGTGGCGCCGGTCGCGGCCCACCTCAAGTGGGTCAACCTGGGCTACGACGTCCAACCGGAGTACGTCGTCCTCCGGGAGGGGTTCTGGACGCGGACCACGACCGTCGTGCCGTACTACCGGGTCCAGACGGTGCTGAACTCCCAGACGGTGTTCCAGCGCCGGCGCCGGCTGGCGACGCTGGTCGTCGACACCGCCGGCTCCAGCGGGCTCACCGGCGGCCAGCCCCGGGCGCTCGACATCGACGCCGATCGGGCCGCCGAACTCCGGGAG
>PXSC01000202.1 GCA_003023535.1 Halobacteriales archaeon QS_9_70_65
GACCTTCTCCCAGCCCATCGAGTCGAAGCGCTCCTTGGCGAACGTCACGAGCGAGTCGTCGAGGAACGTCGAGTTCGTCGGTCCGACCCGGAACCACGGCTTGTACGTCTCGTAGTCCTCGGCGAGCAGCGCCGGCGCCTCCGGCGTGGCCGCGCCGGTCGTCAGATGGACCGTCTCCGCCTGGGCGATGTCGTCCATGATCGCCAGCAACTGCTCGGAGCCGAAGATGCCGACCGTCGCCTCCACGTTCTCCCCGGTCGTGAGTTCCTCGTAGACGTCGCGAGCGGTGCTCGGCTGGTCCTTCGTGTCCTTCGTCGACACCTCGACGTCGGCGCCGGCGATGCCACCGTCGGCGTTGATCTCCTCGACGGCGAGTTTGACGCCGTTGTGGATGGACAAACCGAGCGGGGAGTCCGACGGGCCCAGCGTCCCGATGGTGATGGTGTCGGGAACGGTGCCGTCACCGCTATCGGAGTCGCCGAGACAGCCCGCGAACGCCACGCCCGTCGCCCCGGCACCCGTCGCTCGCAGGAACGGCCGCCGTTTCGTCAGTCGTCCGGTCCCGGACTCGGCGTCCGTCTCCGTCCGCTCGTAGCTGTCGTCCGTCATCGATTCACGTCCATAACGGTCGTCTGCGGTGGCTGTTCGCGTGCGTTACCCGTTGTCATTGGACACACTGGGATCGTTTCGGAGGTTTCTATCTTAAATGTTTGGTGTCAGAATGTTGGATTATTTACCGATCGTCCGATCGGCATCACGTGTCGTCTCGCCGTCGATACGTCGGTCCCCCGAACCGGTCGGCGATGCGAAGCGCGCCGTCCCGGCCGGAGTCGGTCGGGGTCGGGGTGCCGATCCCGTCGGCCAGCGCCGAGTGATCGGCGACGAACGACCGATCGATGTTTTCGTGCCTCTCCGGCCGCGTCGGACACCCTGCCGTGCCCATCGACGACTACACGTGGAGCAGCGGCGGCCACTCGCACCGGTAGACGTGCTCCGCGTCGGCGGCCACGGATCACACTGTCGGTCATGGATACGCGAACCGACGGTCACAGGGGAAGGCTCCGTGTGGCCCTCCGAACCCGGGTCGGCCGACGCGCCGTCAGCGGGCCGTCCAGCCACCGTCGACGGCCAGCGTCGTTCCGGTCGCGTAGGAGGCCATCTCGCTGGCGAGAAACACCGCAGGTCCGGCTATCTCGCCCGGGTCGGCGAACCGCTCCAGCGGCGTCCGGTCCTCGATGGACGCCCGGAGGTCCTCGTCGGCCCGGAGGTCGGCCGTCAGGTCGGTCGCGACGTAGCCCGGCGCCAGACAGTTCACCCGGACGTCCGGCGCCCAGTCGAGCGCGAGGCTCCTCGTCAGCCCCACGAGGCCGTGCTTCGAGGCGACGTAGGGGTGCTGCCGCGGCAACCCGACCAGGCCGCCGACGGAGGCGACGTTGACTAAGACTCCCTCGGAGGCGGTCAGTGCCGACTCGGCCGCTCGGGCGCAGGCGAAGGCTCCCTGGAGGTTGACGTCGACCACCTGCTGGAATCCCTCGTCCGGCACCGCTCCGGGGGGCCCGAGCGCGGCGTCGGGGTTGACGCCGGCATTGTTGACCACCACGTCGACGCCGAGGTCGTCGGCGACCCGGTCGAAGCAGGCTTCGACCTCGTCGCTCCGGGTGACGTCGACCGTCTCGAGGCGGCTCTCGACGCCCCGCTCTCTGACCGCCCCGACCACGTCCTCGAGGGCCGACTCCGACCGTGCCAGCGGCACCACGTCGGCGCCGGCCGCGGCGAACCCCTCGGCGATGGCCCGGCCGATGCCACGGGACCCGCCCGTAACCACGGCCGTCCGGCCCTCGAATTCGAAACCGATGTCGACGTCCATATCGTGGCCGGGGGCGCCCCCGCCCAAAAGCGTGCCGACGGTTCGTAACGCTCATACCGCCGCTGAATCTACGTCACGGCGATGGACCTCCGCGTCATCGAGAACCTCGAGACGGAGCTGTCGATAGAGATCGCCGGCGAGGACCACACCTTCATGAACGTCCTGAAGGCCGCGCTGCTGAGCATCGAGCCGCTGGACGCGCTGGAGGCGGCCGCCGACGGCGTCACTGACAAGACCGGCGCCTTCCGCGAGGCCTTCGAGGCGGCGGCCTGACCCCGTTCCGTCTCAACAGGCGACGTAGGCGACCGCCACGGCCCCGTCCGGCGTGACGTGGACCGCCACCGCCTCGGCGCCCGCCTCGCCGGTCACGAGCCGCTCGATCGACTCCCGCTCCAGCAGGGCCGCGGCGACGGCGTCGGCCAGCGCCGCTTCGTCGCCGTACTCCTTCGGACCGACCGACAGCTCGACGACGTCGCCGCCCAGCTCCGAGGAGCAGTCCGGGTCGAAGGCACGGGCCTCGGGCAGTTCCCCGTCGTAGTCGGGGTCGTACCGGGTCGCGACGTCGTGGCGGACGGCGTAGGTCGCGAGCGCCGCCAGCCCGTCGTCTCGCCTGCGGTCGGTCCCCCGCTCGGCGGCCAGCCGGCCGCGGAGTTCGGTCTCGACGGTCCGGAGGTCGAGTCCCGCCGCCGTCGTCGCCTCGCCGGGTGCCTCCGGCGGTGCCGGCGGGCCGCCGACGCCCGGCACCGGGATCACGCCAACGAGCGCCAGCACCACGACCACGACGACGGCGCCGGCGCCGAGCAGGTACGGCCAGCCGACGTCCAGGTAACCCGGCGCCTCCAGGTCGTCGGCGAGGTCGGCGTCGCCGACCGTTCGCTTCTCCAAGGAGGGATGGCTACAGCCCGTGCATATCTTCGCGTTCTTGACGTGTTCGCGGCCGCAGTTCTCGCAGACCCACACGTAGGAGTCGGTCTCGAAGGCCGAGGAGTCGCCGTCGACCCGCTCGAAGCTCTCGCGGCCGCAGGTCTCACACGGCGGGTCGTCGGCGTCGTACTCCCGCCCGCACCAGGTGCACCGCCACGTCACTCCCGAGAGGAGGGACCGACCGGATATATGCCGACCGATTCCGGGCGACGGTGGGGCCGCGCCGGGTCAGTCCAGGTCCCGTTCCCGCAGTCGTTTCCGGATGTTCGTCGCGCGGTCCCGGACCCGCGAGGCGTACCGGACGATCTTCCCCGGCTGGACGCCCATGAACGAGCCGACCCACTGCTCGTCGATGCTGTCGTGGGTCAGGAAGTACGCCGCGAGCGTGTCGCGGCCGGCCTGGATGATCACCGGCGGGACCCCCCGCTCGCCCGTTCCGGCCTCCTCGAAGCCGTTGACGTCGAAGTAGACGTCGGCGTACAGTTCGGCGTCCTCGGCGTCGTCGAAGACGATACCCTCGTGTTCCGGCGCCTCGAAGGCGTACCGCGTCTCGCCGTCCTCGGTGACCTCGACGATGCGGACGTCCATCACGTACTCCCGGCGGAGCCGGTCGTCGGCTGCCGTCTCGGTGCTCGACATGGGTGTCTCGCGGACGGCCACCCGTATGAACGTGGATATTGGGGCTACGTTCGGCTCTGATCGGTACGTACCGCTCCGGAGA